>JAOZKP010000183.1 GCA_029935295.1 bacterium
TTTAATGTTTAAAATGGCGGTTACCGGCAAAGATCATGGCCATGTTATGTTCGTTGGCAGCGGCGATGGCTTCGTCGTCGCGGTTAGAGCCGCCGGGTTGGATGATCGCTGAAATACCAGCTTTGGCCGCAGCATCGATGCCGTCACGGAACGGGAAAAAGGCATCAGATGCGAGGACTGAACCGGCCGTCGGCACCTGAGCTTTGGCAATTGAAATATTTACCGAATCGATCCGGCTCATTTGGCCGGCGCCGACTCCAACCAGGCGGTTGTCAGCGGCTAAGACGATGGCGTTGGATTTAACATGTTTGCAGATTTTCCAGGCAAATTTCATGGTTGCGAGCTCGGTTGCAGTAGGTTCGCGTTCAGAAACGGTCAACCATTTATCGCTGGAGCCCTCTTTCAGGTCACGTTCCTGGAGGAGAAAACCACCGATAACTTTTTTGAATTCCAGACCGCTGGGGTTGTAAGTGTCAAGCAGGGGTGATTCAAGCAGGCGCAGGGCTGATTTTGCGGCTAGAATCTCACGGGCCGCAGCGCTGAATCCGGGCGCAATGATCGCTTCAAGAAAGGTCTCGGCGAGTACGGATGCGCTCTCCTCATCAACCTCCTGGTTGATGGCGACAATGCCGCCGAACGCAGAGATCGGATCGCAAGCCCGGGCGCGGCGGATAATTTCGGCTAAAGGATCGTTGGTTGAGGTGGCGCCGCCGCAGGGATTGGTGTGTTTAATGTATACGGCCGCAGGCTCTTGAAACTCTTTAACCAGTTCAAATGCGGCATTACTGTCTAAAATGTTGTTGAAAGAGAGCTCTTTCCCCTGGAGCTGATTGGCGTTGCCGATGCAGGGTTCGGTGATTTTGGCATCTTTGTAGAAAGCGGCCCTCTGATTGGGGTTCTCACCGTAGCGCAGATCCTGGGCTTTGCCGCCCTGCCAGGTGTAAGTTTCCGGCATAAAGTACTGCTCCAGGTGGTGGGCATCCGGTCTCGGGAAGCGGCCTAAATGATTGGAGATTGCGGCATCGTAAGCCGCCGTCGATGCGAAAACCTTTTTTGCCAGAGAAAAATTGGTATCTTCGCTGACTGCACCATTGTGAGCTTGCATTTCCTCGATAATCGGGGCATAATCATCCGGATCTATGATAACTGTAACCGCAGTATAGTTTTTGGCGGCTGAGCGTAGCATCGTCGGGCCGCCGATATCGATATTTTCAATCGCATCGGCAAAAGCGCAGTCGGGTTTGGCAATAGTTTCGACAAAGGGGTAGAGATTGACGACCACCATGTCAATGGCTTCGATATCGTGCTCTTTCATTTTGGCAACATGTTCCGGCAGGTCACGGCGTCCCAAAAGGCCACCGTGGATCTTGGGGTGGAGGGTCTTGACCCGGCCGTCTAACATTTCCGGAAAGCCGGTGTAGTCTGAGACTTCGACTACATCTAAACCATTGTCACGCAACATTTTTGCAGTGCCGCCGGTCGAAAGGATGCGGACTCCGGAAGCGATCAATTTTTGTGAAAATTCTACGATTCCAGCTTTGTCTGAGACACTTATCAGAGCTTGTTTAATTGTCGCCATAATAGATTTCCTTTTGCCGGGTTTTGAATTTTTTTCTATGATAAAATGAGAAACAGGAGCAATACCCAACCAGCACCAAAAATGCAATAAAAAATTTACTAGAGGCGGAAAAAGTTTTGCGACTGATTACGGATTTTGATTTCAGCCTCCCGCCAAGACGTAAATGCCCCAGAAAAACCAGGAAGCATTAATATAGAGGGTTAAGGAGAAAAGATCGTGCAAGAAGCTGAACTTTATACAAAACTAACTAAAGACCGGGTGCGTTGTGATCTCTGTGCCCATCTTTGTCGCCTGCGATCGGGCCAGGCGGGGATTTGCGGGGTGCGCCATAATCTTGATGGGGTTCTCTATACTAAGGTTGCCGACCGGGTAGTTGCTACGCATGTTGATCCAATTGAAAAGAAGCCCTTCTATCATATTCTTCCCGGCAGTAAAAGTTACTCGCTGGCCGCGGTGGGTTGCAATCTCAGCTGCCGGCATTGCCAGAATCATGAGATTTCACAAATGCCGCGTAGCCAAGGGAAAATCGCCGGGCAGAGATTAAGGCCTGAAGATCTGGTCCGGGAAGCAATTGCGACCGGTTGCAGATCTCTGGCATACACTTATACCGAGCCGACTGTCTATTTTGAGTTGATGACAGCCACGGCGGTTTTGGGGCGGGAAGCGGGTCTGTTGAACCTGATGGTCAGCAATGGTTTTTTGACCGCCCCGGCCCGGGGTCGGTTGAAACCTCTGCTGGACGGTGCCAATATCGATCTTAAAGCCTGGTCCGACAGTTTCTATCGACGCATATGCGGGGCTTCAGGCATGACTCCGGTACTTGAAACTATTGCTGATTTTGCGGCCCAGGGTATCTGGGTTGAAGTTACGACCCTGCTGATTCCCGGTTATAATGACAACCCGGCCGAACTTAAAGAACTTGCCCGCTTTCTCGTATCGGTTTCACCGGCGATTCCCTGGCATGTTACCGGCTTCTTCCCGACTTACCGTTTGACTAATGTTCCGCCGACGCCACCTGAAACGATTAACCGGGCCCGCACTATCGGTCTTGAAGCCGGATTGCATCATGTTTTTGCCGGTAACCGGCCGGGTATCGGCGGTGAGAGTACATATTGCCATAACTGCGGAGAATTATTGCTAGAACGCTACGGTTTCAGAGTGTTGAAAAATAGAATATCGGAATCAAATTGTCCGGTATGCCAAACGCCGGTTGCCGGAATTTTTTAATTGGTAATAATTCCATTCTCATTATACGCGTTTCGATAGGAGGCGAAATGTCATGAAAACGAGCCCTATTGAGACGTAAGCGGACATTGCGAAATAGAAAGCACCAATGTTATGAACCGTCAGGTAATACACGAGGAGAGAAACGGTGATTCTGTTTCAGTATGAAGGGAAATAGATAGGATTTGTATACGAGGTCCGTACGTACGGTTCTGTGAGAGGGATGAGGTGAGAGTTGTTGTGGCTCACCTCATCCCTACTCGATATGATCAATTTTTCTTTTTTCAGCTGAGTTTAGCTGCGGCATTTTCGGCTGCAAGCATAACGTGGTAGCTTAAAGGGGATGAAGTTAACAGTGGGTGAGTGGCGTACTGCATGACAGCCATCTGCTCGGCTGTCAAATGTGCCTGGATGGCGATGGCAACAATATTGACCATGTCTGCCGCCGCTTCACCGCCGCTGACATGACCACCGATAACAACACCGTTGTCTTTACGGAAAATAAGTTTAATTTTCATATCCGGAATCGAACCTGGGAGATGCCCGGGATGGCGATTCGGAGCGGTAACCTCACCGACGATAAAATCGATACCGGCATCAGCTGCGGCTTTAGTACTTAAACCTGCGGCCGCAACCGCGCGTTTACCGACGACCGTACTGAAAGCCCCGAGAGCTCCGAGAGTTTTACGTTTTTTCTCATCAAGATTGCTGGCGGCGATCATGGCTTCACAGCAGGCAACAGAAGCTAAACGGATGCCGCTGGGCTGGCCGGTGATGCTGGAGAATTTTGAGGCACAGTCGCCGGCGGCAAAGATGTCAGGATCTGATGTCTGCATATATTCGTCAACTTTGATTCCGGCTCTGGGGTCAGCGTCAAGACCGCACTCCTTAGCCAGTCCAATATTTGCCTGGGCGCCAATGCCGATAACCACAACATCAGCCGGCAGAATTTCGCCATCAGCCAGTTTAACGCCGGTGACGTTCTCTTCTCCGGTCAGCTCCTGAGCCTGGCAGTTAGTTCTGATGGTGATGCCGATATTTTCCAACTCTTTTTCAATCTCAATGCAGAACTCCTCTTCACAGGCGAGCATCAGGCAGCGGGGCAACATTTCGACGATAGTGACAATTTTTTTGCGGCCGGCTTTTTCTCCCATTTTTACAATTTGTTCTGCCATCTCCACGCCGATAAAACCGCCGCCGATAACTACAACATTCTGCGCCGGTTCCAAGCCAGTATAGAGCTGCTGCAGATGGACCGGATCTTTGCTGATTGGAAAGATATTGCCCTTGTCAATTCCCGGCAGTGGCGGGACAAAAGGCTTTGAGCCGGTGCCGATAATCAGTTTATTGTAGGCGATGCGGCCGCCATTATCAAGTACTACCTCTTTGTTTGTCCGGTCAATTTCAGTGACATTATTCAGCCTGATTTCTATTCCCTGATCAATGAAGCCCTGATCGGGAATCAAATCTTTCTCTACCTGGCCCATGATTCCGTAGATGTAGGGAATACCGCAGGGGACCGGGGTTTTGCTGACATTTCTGATTACGGTGACACTCTTCTCGGGAGTTCTTTTTTTCAGGGTTACTGCGGCCATAAGTCCTACGGCCGAACCGCCAATTATTACAACATCACTTTTCATTAGGTTCTCTCCGTCTGTTTATTGTAGGTTAAATTTTTACATCGTTATCTGATATTGAGTTGGGGAAATTAGTTTATATCATCAAAGGCGTCTTTGCATACGCCTAAACTATAGGATTGTCAAGATTTAATTGTGGTTATAATGTAGTCTTTTTGTAGTCTTACAAAAGCCGGGTAATTCTGACTTTTATAATACGATTACGGAAAGTTTGCTCAACTTTAAGTTCAAGGTTATCCAGGTTGATGACGGCTCCGGGTTTCGGAATCTCTCCAAGGCGATCAAGAATCAGGCCGGCAAGATTGTCATAAGATGAACTATCCGGAAATTTTAGCTCAGGAATTTCCTGTTCTATTCGTCTGAGAGAGAGTGTACCCGGAACCATGTAGCTGTGGTCATCCAGAATAGTTATTGCGGATGGAGCTGTATGGTCGGTTTCGTCTGCCAGGTGGCCGACTATCTCACTAATGATATCGTCACGGCTCAAAAGACCTTCAATGCCGCCATATTCATCAACTACCATTCCTAAGCTGATCCGGTGCCGGCGGAATTTTTCTAAAAGGTCGTCCAGGGTAGCGGTTTCGGGAAAAAAGTAGACTGGCCGGAGCAGCGATTTCAGATTGAATTTTTTGCCGCTGCTGCGGAAGAGGTCTTTGATGTGAAGGATGCCGATGATGTTCTCCGGTTCCTTGTCGTAAACAGGATAGCGCGAGAAACCATTTTTTTTGATAATATCGTTGATTTTTTTTAAGGGTGTGTCCAATGCGAAAGCTGTAATCTGGGAGCGGGGCTGCATGACCCCGCGGGCCCGGGTTTTGTCGATATCAAGAATGTTGGCGAGCATGGAGCTTTCACTTTTCCGCAGCAGGCCCTCCTGCTGTCCGGTAATAATGATACTTTTAATCTCTTCATCCGACAGGGTCGGAGGTTGGGTTCTTTCCGGCATTCCCATTATCCGGAGAAGAAGATTGACCGCAAGTGCTAAGAGGCGGTTGATCGGTTTTAATAAGGTGATCAGGAAGTTGAGTGGCAGAGCGGCTCTTAAACTGATGTTGTCGGGGTGGGCCGCAGCGTAGGTTTTGGGGGTTATTTCAGCCCCGATCAGAAGAATAGCGGTGACGGCAATGGTTGCGATAATAATACCGCTGTCGCCCCAGATATTAATACATATCCGGGTTGCAATTGCCGAGGCGGCGACGTTGACAAAGTTATTGCAGACTAAGATAGTGCTGATAAATTCACGCGGTTGTCTAAGAATTTTCTCCAGTACCCGGGTGCCCCGTGGATGATCTTTGGCGAAATGTTTCAGGCGGTGATGCCGCAGGCTGAAAAGTGCGGTTTCGGTTCCGGAGAAGAGGGCCGATCCGAGGATTAAAAGAAAAAATAGCGCAATTTGTGCAAGCTGGCCTAATTGATCCATTGTTTTGACTATTTCCTTTACAAAAGCTCTGCTATAGACTATTTTTCACGGTCTTAATAGCAGTGTTTTGGAACGTGAAGTAATTATTTGCGCCGCCATCA
>JAOZKP010000184.1:0-4051 GCA_029935295.1 bacterium
GGCGCCGGTTTAAGGCGATAACCGACGAGATGAGTATTGCTCTGGAAAAGACTACCCGGTCGCCGATTTTGTGTGAGGCTAAGGATTTTGTCACCGGCCTCTATGATGCCCAAGGCAAGATGCTGGAACAGACTGAAAACCTGCCGATCTTAGCCTTTTCGCTGGCCCCGGTCTGCAAATATATCATCGACTACTATGCCGATGAAATCTATCCCGGCGATGTTATTTTCCATAATGATGTCTTCTCGATGGGCAACCAGAACAATGATGTCGCCGTCTTCAAACCGATTTTTCACGATGATATTTTAGTTGGCTGGGCCGCCTGCAAAGGCCACCAGGCTGATATCGGCGGCGCCGTTCAGGGCGGCTACAACCCCAACGCCACCGAAGTCTGGCAGGAGGCCTTAAGAATCCCGCCGATCAAGGTCTACGAAAAAGGCAAACTCAGAAAAGATGTCTGGGATCTGATCTTTGCCAATATCCGTCTGCCGATTGTAGCTGAAGACATGAAGGCTGAAATCGGCAGCTGCGTTGTCGGCGAACGCGGCTTGAAAGCGATCATCGACCGCTATGGCCTTGAAGTTTTCAACTGCCATAAAGAGTATCTGTTCGACTCGACCGAAAAGATGATGCAGGCCGAAATCAGAACTATTCCCGCCGGCACCTACAAAGGTGAAAGCACAGTTTTCTACGACGGTAAAAATCCAGGTTCGACCTATAAAATCCGGGTTGCAATTAAAGTCACAGAAGATAACATCAGCTTCGACTACACAGCCACCGACCCGCAGACGCCGGGCTTTGTTAACGGCACCTACACCTCCAGTGCCTCAGCCACGATCCTGACCTTCCTGCAAATGGTCAACCCCGACATTCCCCATAATGACGGGATGGTCCGGCCGATTGAGATTATCATTCCCGAAGGCACTATTTTGAACGCCCGCTACCCGGCAGCGACCACCTACGGCAACCACCTCTGCCCTAACAACGCCGATGCAATCATGCGCGCTTTAAGCGATGTCATTCCTGACCGGGTGACGGCGGAATGGAACGAATTGCTCTGCGCCTTGACCACCGGTATCGATCCGCGCAAAGATCAGGCCTACGTCGATATCGGTTTCATGGGCCTGAAAGGGGGATCGGGCGCGATTAAAGGCTGTGACGGCTACGACCATATCGGCATGATTGACGCCTCCGGCGGCATCCTCGATCAGGATTACGAAATGTTTGAACAGCAGACCCCACACCTTCTACTGAAACATGAATATATCTCCGACTCGGCCGGGGCCGGCCAGTGGCGCGGTGGTTTAGGAGTGGAAACTGAATTCAAGATCGGCAGTGAAAACACCCGGGTCGTCACCTTCGGCGACGGCGATCAGGAACCCGCATTCGGGGCCCATGGCGGCAAATGCGGCACCTTGAATACAATCAAACTGATCTATCCGGATAAAAATGAATACCTAACAACCACCAAAGATTTGATCGAAGGGGTCGAGAAAGGCACGATCTTTTTCCAACAGGCTGGCGGCGGCGGAGGTTACGGCGAGCCCTTTTTGAGAGCACCGGAAAAGGTCTTAAAAGATGTCAGAAACGGCGTCCTCTCGTTAGATAAAGCCCGAAATGATTACGGGGTCAGCATCGATCCTGAAAAAATGGAAATCAATCAAACCGAAACCCTTAAACTGCGCAGTTAAGGAGATAACGAGAAAGATGCTGGTACGATTCCCCCCCAAGGTCAACAACCTGGAAGAGCTTGAAGCCTTCCAACTCAAAGGTCTGCAGTGGACTGTCAACCATACTTTTAATAACTCTCCTTTTTTCCGGGAAAAATTCAATCAGGCCGGCATCACCCCGGAGATGATTAAATCTCTTGACGATCTCAAGCAACTGCCGTTCACCACAGCGGCCGACTTTCGCGACGGCTACCCCTACCCGATGCTCTCGGTTGCAGAAGAGGATATCATCCGCATCCACGCTTCATCCGGCACCACCGGTAAAAGAAAAGTGGTCTGCTACACGCAGAAGGACATCGACGACTGGCTTGATATGTTTTGCCGCTGTTACGAAATGGCCAATTTGACCAAAGCCGATAAAGTCCAGATCTGCGTCGGCTACGGGGTCTGGACTGCGGGTGCTGGTTTTCAACTGGCCTGTGAGAGGTTCGGGGCCATGGCAATCCCTTCGGGGCCGGGCAATCTCGAAATGCAGATGACTTTCCTGGAGGATTTCGGCACCACCGTCCTCTGCTGCACCGCCTCAATGGCACTGTTAGTTGCCCAAGAGGTAAAAAAACGACATCTTAAAGACAAACTGAAACTCAAAAAGATTATCGCAGGTTCCGAGCGCACCAGCCCGGCTATGAAAAACAAAATTATGGAACTTTTGGGAGTTGAAGAATACTACGACATCCCCGGCCTGACCGAGCTCTACGGCCCGGGCACCGGTTTAAGCTGCTCTGAGAGTGATAATCTCCACTACTGGGCCGACTATTACATCCTTGAAATCATCGATCCAGAAACCTTAAAACCGGTCGCTCCAGGCGAAATCGGCGAGATGGTCTATACCACCTTAAGTAAAGAGGCGGCCCCCTTAATCCGCTACCGCTCCCGCGATCTGACCCGGCTCATTACCGAACCCTGCCCCTGCGGCTCGATTCTCCCCCGACACGCGCCAATTTTAGGCCGCAGCGATGATATGTTTGTTATCCGCGGAGTCAATGTCTACCCCAGCAGCATTGACACGATTCTCTCGGCCTGTAAAACCGTCGGCAGTGAATATCAAATAATTCTCGATCGCCGCGATGACGGCAAAGACTATATGACCATCCGCATTGAACGTGATGAACATCTAAATGCAGACGCTGACGAAGAGAGCCGCCGCTGGATCTTCGATCAGGTGCGTCAAAAAATCATGGTGACGCCGATCGTTGAAATTGTCAACTACAACGAACTACCCCGCAGCGAACGCAAAACCAAGCGAATTTTCGACAAACGGGAAATCTAAAGGGTGAAGTTAGAAGGGTGAAGGGTGAAAGCGCCTGCGGCGCGAACCGTTGACACCGGAAAAGCAAATATCGAAAAACTTTGAATATATTGAGTGTGAACCCAAATTTCACCATTTAAAAATTTTCACCCTTAACACTTCACCCTTCACACTTCAGAAGGAGCCCTATGCACCATTTCACCTACCAACGCCCCGTCACTCTGACCGAGGCTTTCAAGGCTCAGGAAGCGGAAATGAATTCCCGCTTTGTCGCCGGCGGCAGTGATGTCTTTCTGCTTTTGAAAAAAGAGATCATCGCCCCGGATCGCCTGATTTCACTGCGGGCCATCGATGAGCTTAAAGGCATAAAACAGATCGGCAACCACGTCTTTATCGGCAGCGGCACGACCATCCGGGAGCTTGAAAAATCGAAGCTTATTAGAGAAAAATTTCCGGCACTGCAGGATGCGGCCACAAATCTTGCCTCAACCCAGATCCGCAATGTCGCCACTTTAGGCGGCAACATCGTCAATGCCTCTCCCGGCGCCGACACCGCAGCCCCGCTTCTGATCTATAACGCCGCAGTCACTATCGTCAATGCCGAGCTTTCCGAAAGAATTGTACCCCTGACCGATTTTTTCAAGGGGCCGAAACAGGTTCATCTGGAAATAGATGAGATTGTCAAAGGCTTCACCCTGGAGATTCCGCCACCGGGCTCCGGTTCGATCTATCTTAAATTCATGAAACGCAAGGCCATGGATCTGGCCAATGTCGGGGTGGGAGTGATGCTTACTTTTGCTGAAGACAGCAGCTGCGCCGACATCAGAATCGGCCTTGCAACAGTGGCGCCGACGCCAATTAGGGCCTTAAAAACCGAAGCTTTTCTCAAAGGGAAAGTTCTGGATGAGGCAATTTTGACGCAGGCAGGAGAAATTGCCGCCGGTGAAATCAGCCCGATTGACGACCTCAGAGGTCAGGCCTGGCATAAAATTGAAGTTGTCAAAACCTACATCAAACGCGCCTGCTGGAAAGCTAAAGAGAGAGCAAAAACCTGACTAAGATTATTCGCCAC
>JAOZKP010000184.1:4151-5953 GCA_029935295.1 bacterium
GCGCCTGCTGGAAAGCTAAAGAGAGAGCAAAAACCTGACTAAGATTATTCGCCACTGTTCAAACTGTCTCGATGCGGGGACAGACCTCCAGCGCGGGCTTCAGCCCTAAGCGGGCTGAGCTCTGTCCCCATCGAAGTGGGCGAAGCAAAGTTCTCCGGCATTCGTAGTTACTTTATGAATATAAATTCAAGGAACCCACAATGACCAAGATATCCTTTATTCTAAATGGCGACCGGGTTGAAACCTGGGTCAAAGAGCACGAAATGCTGCTTGAGGTTTTACGCTCCAATTTCAATCTTAAAGGCACCCGCGAGGGCTGCGGCATGGGCGAATGCGGTGCCTGCACGGTTCTGGTTGACGGTAAAAGTATCAACAGCTGTCTCTTCCCGATACTGGAAATCGATGGGAAAATTGTCGAAACCATCGAAGCGCTTAATGACAAGGGTGAATTTCATCCGCTGCAGCAATCGTTTCTTGACCACGGAGCCAGCCAGTGCGGCTTCTGCACACCGGGGATGATCATGTCGGCCAAGGCGTTTATCGACGACTATCCGGCCACACCTGAAAGTGCCACACCCGAAGAGGTAACCGAAGCTGAAATCAAACAGGCTCTAGCCGGCAATCTCTGCCGCTGTACCGGCTATTTTCAGATTATTGAAGCGGTCAAAGCCGTATTGAAGGAGCAGGCGTAAAATTATGGAGCAGACAAATAACTTCATCGGCAAACGAATCGCCAAGATGGATGCCCCGGAAAAGATCAGCGGCCAGGCCGCCTATATTAACGATATCAGCGTGCCAAACATGCTCTATGGCAAGATAAAACGCAGTGAACACGCCCACGCGATCATCAAGAATATCGATATCAGCAAAGCCGAAAAACTCCCCGGCGTAAAAGCAATTCTAACCCGGGAAACCAATCCGGCCCCGGATTTTCGGATCGGCTTTATCCAAGACAATCCACCAATAAAAAATGATAAAGTGCGGCAGTTCCGCGATGAAGTCGCGGCCGTCGCGGCTACAAATCCCGAAATTGCGGCCGAAGCTTGCGCCCTGATAAAAGTCGACTACGAACCGCTGCCCGGCGTCTTTGACCCGATTGCCGCATCCAAAAATGACGCCCCGCTGATTCATGAATTTGATTTTCGCGGCAACCCGATTAAAAACAACACACTACCGGTACGCTGGCAGATAAGCGACGGCAACCTTGAACTTTACCGTAAGAAATCAAAATATATCGTCTCCGGCACCTATCAGACTGGCTGGGCCCACCACTGCTGTCTTGGAACCGCCGGCATCATCGCCGAATTTGACTATCAGAAGAATCTCAAAGTCCAGATGCCGACTCAGATTCCGTTTCTGGTGCAAAATGATCTCAACAAACTGCTCGGGGCCTTAGGGATTAAAAACCGCAATACCCGGGTGATCTCGCCGACCATCGGCGGCGCCTTCGGCAACAAACTCGACACCCACTGCTATGAATATATCGCAGTGCTGCTCGCTTTCATGGCGGGCCGGGCCGTAAAAATAATGTTCGACCGGGAAGAAGAGTTTATCGGCATGGCCCCGCGCCAGCCGACAATCATCAATATAACTCAGGGCTGTGATGAGAATGGACTTCTGACCTTTCGTGAGGCTGAGGCCATTTTAGACAACGGAGCTTACACTTCTTGGGGAGCCACGGTACCGTCGGTCATGTATGTTCCAATGACCTCGCTCTATCGGGTGCCGGCAGTCTCTTTTAAGGCTTCCTGCGTCTACACCAACAATATCTTCAGCCAGGCCTTCCGCGGCTACGGCAACCC
>JAOZKP010000560.1 GCA_029935295.1 bacterium
TATTTTGGTATCTTGCTGGTTCCTTGACTTGCTTACCCGGGATAATTGGGCGATTGGCGCCCACCCCTTAGAGTGGAATCGAATTTTGGTCGTTGCTTTAATTTTGACCAAGGGGCTGATTCCGATCCCGGATATTAAAATGTAGTAGAAAATAGTAGTGGAGAAAAGTTATGTCAAATAATGATCTTTTTGATGTTTTTCAGAGGATGCCGAAGAAAGTAAATATCGGCGATATCACAATTCGTGACGGGCTTCAGCATGAAGAGCACTTTATCCCGACCCGGGCTAAACTCTTCTATCTGCAGGAGCTGGCTTTTGCCGGGGTCAAACGGATGGAAGTCACCAATCTTGGTAACCCCCGGAATATGCCTCAGTTCGAAGATGCTGAAACTTTACTTAAAGGTGTACACAGCGATGTTTTCAAAAAACGCCTCGCCAAGCGTGGTATGAAACATGAAGATATTGAGTGGACCTGTATTACAATTCGTGAGAGTGCGGTTGATCGGGCGATTGAGATGAAGAAGGAGGGCTATGGCCCGGATCGAATTCTGATGATGGTCTCAACCGATGAGCAACATCATTTTGCCAATTCCGGTAGCACTCTTCCAGCTTATTGGAAAGAGGCGGAACGTTGTATCAAGAAATGTCATGATGCCGGCATCAAAATGTGTGGTACGGTTAGCACTATTTGGGGGAGTCCGATTTCGGGCCCGACCCGTTTTGAAGATGCGGTTGAGTTTACCAGCCGTTGGCTCAGCATCGGCGCTGATGATATCGAGCATGCCGATCACGACGGCTCCGCGCCGCCGAATAAAGTTTATCGTTATTTCTCAATGATTCTTGATGCTCTGCCAAATCCGGATCTGCATATTGCTCATTTTCATGTGACCCGAGGTTGGGGCAACGCCAATGTCCTGGCGGCATTGCAGGCCGGAATTACCAATTTCGAAGCAACCTTAGGCGGCACCGGTGGTCAGCCGGCCAACTTTGTTGACGGCGTTCCCGGTCTTGGTACTGGTTCTTATTACTATAAAGATCCTAATGTTGTTGGTCTCTCTGTTCTCGAAGATATGGTTGTGATGATGGACGAAATGGGAATTGACACCGGTCTCAATGTTGACCGGATTTTAGAGCTTGGTGAAATGATGGAGCGCACCATTGGCCGCCGTCTTCGTTCCGAGTCTATTCTCAACGGTCGGATTCCGAAAGAAGTGCGTGAAGATTTCAAACGCCCGGCGCTACCGAAAACCAAAGAGAAAAACGGTGAAAAACCGGGTCAGCTGATTCCGTCTGAATGGCCGGAAAAAGCCGATGTTCCGGCAGAAATTCTTCAGAAGAAGTAGTTTAGTTAAAACATAACTATTTAGCCATTTATCACTGATTGCCATGATTGGGGTCATTGCTGGTACAAGGTGCGTTAGCACCCCAGCTTTGACCCTATTTATGAGGGCGAAGCGATGTTCGACACCATTTGGTTATAGCTTTTATGGTTATACTCTGAACTACGTTAAAATGAGAAAATTTCTTGCAGCAATATAGAAAGCGCCATTTTGTAGATAATACATAAAATGGCGCTTTTTTAGTTTAATTGACCGTTGTGAGGTCTCAGTTTTTTGGAGTTTAAGTGGGTGAGTGATCTCTATTTTGTCATGAATACTTGTCGCCAGGGAATAATTACTGCCGCCCAGCTTCCGG
>JAOZKP010000561.1 GCA_029935295.1 bacterium
TTTATCTATTAATGCTTCAAAGATAGGTATTGCATTTTTATAGTATTGTTTTTTGAATGGGTGCAGAGCCTCTTTTAACCGATCCAAAGAAGAATCGTACAAATGGTATGCTTTGGAAACATGATCCAATTTAATTACATAGTTTTGTGACATATTACTCACTGCGCTTGCTTGTTTATAAAATATCAGGGAAGTGTGGTTTTAATCGACGAAAAACCAACGCACCCAAAATCAAAAAAAAGGCTGTAATCAACCAGAAATATATTCCCTCCCTTATATTTAACCAAAAAGGTTCGTGATAAATAAATGCCTGCCTGTATCCATTTATGACATAGCACATGGGGTTAAGGCGTAAAATAGTCTGAACCTTAACCGGCATAATATCAAGGTTCCAAATAATCGGTGTCGCCCAGAAAGTTATCTGTAAAAACAGTTGCACAATCTGCCCAACATCCCTGACAAAAACATTAATCGCACTTGTCAGCCAACTCAAACCTAACGCCAGCATGGTTAAACAAAAATAGTAATAAATAACCTGAACTGACAGAAGCGTAATTGGCAAATGATGGAAAAGTAAAAGAACAATCAACAAAAATAAAAAAATCAAGTGATTTATAAGCGAAGAAACAATTTTTACGACTGGGAGAATTTGTGAGGGGAAACGAATCTTCTTTATCAGGTGGGGATTGCTGACAATCATTACCGTAGATTCTGCCAGGATTTCACTAAAAGCAAACCAAGCCGCCATTCCGGCCGTCAACCAAATTGAAAAAGGAACATCAGCAACCGGCTGGGATTTTAAGCCAAAACCAAAAACAAACCAGAAAATACAAATCAGCGACAAAGGGTGAATAACTGTCCACAACAAGCCGATTCTTGAACCGACGTATTTCTGGGCAATATCGCGCTTGGCCAACTCCCAGATCACCTGCCGGCTCTGAAAAAGCAGCAGAACAAACTCAATAAAAACCCGTACAAGACCCCTTATTTTTAGAATCATCTATTTGTCAACTACTTATGAAAGATTATTCTGCAATGATTGCTCTATGCTTGCCCAATCATTGGAAATTAAATTAAAATAAGAATTTTGTTCTTTAATATCATAATAATTCAAAATGGAATATTTTTGTACTATGGTTTCATAGGATTCGGCCAACACTTGTGATTTCCGATTCAAACCAGCCACAACACATAGACCTGCAGGGTATGAAGGAACCGTGAAGATAGAGAGGTCCGGTCGCTCATTTTTTAGACAGGGAATTATTTTCCAAACATCTCCGCTCCAGAAAACAGTCTGACGTTGGCGGTCAGACGTTCTTTTTTCAAGCGGAAGACAGTCATGAATTAAACAAATAGAATTCGACTCAGCATATTTTTCCAGGTTTATAAAATCTCTTAAAACCTGCTCGAAAATATGCAGTCCGTCAATAAAACAAAGGTCAAAACCACCCGCAAATAGAGATTCTAAATCATTTTCGACAAAAAAATCATCGCTTGGTTTTTTATATAACGTTACATTTTCTGGAACTTCAGTGAGCTGCGGTTGAGGATCAATCCCGATAATTTGCACTGACGAGTCAAAGAGCTTTATAACTGCACCTTTCTCAACCCCGATCTCTACATACTTTTCCGGCTTCTGCCAGGTAATGAGTTTTTTTATAATTTCAATATATCCATCTCCAGGCATACGAGG
>JAOZKP010000185.1 GCA_029935295.1 bacterium
TGAAATTCACCTATATCTTCTGGTACTCATCCGGTGATGATGACGGCAGCGACAGTGATTTAGATGCCTTTATGGCGATCGATATTGACCGTACTGACAATATCTGTATTTTTAAGGCAAAATATGTCGATGATGACTATTATACCGAGAAAGGTTATCTGCTCGACAAAGGTTTTATCATGAACAAGTTGGCCTTTGATTACAAAGTCAGCAAAAAACTGCAGGTCGGAACCGCCGCAATGTATATGCTGACCGCAGAGGATATTGTCTATGTAGATGATAACGGCAAACAGAGAAAAGAGGACAATGTTGGAATTGAAATTGATGCTTATCTGAAATACAAGATCTACAGTGATTTAGAGTTTGCGTTTAATGTTGGTTATCTCTTCTCTGATGATGCTATGGATTTCTGGGAACAGGGTCATCGTGATGGTAATAGCGATGAGGATATTTTTGTCAGCAGCTGTCGTGTACGTTATAAATTTTGATGGCGTTGTAAAAAGTTCCGATCTAAACTCTGCGGCCGTTATCGATTTGACCTCGATAACGGCCGTTGTTGTTTTTGATTATTGGCTAAGCTTCTGCGAGAATCTTTGTCAGCCGCTTTTTCAGCCAGATTCCGGCGATAGTGGCTGAGGTTATTAGGCCGCAGAGAGAGGCGATGGCGACCATGCGGAAATCGTAATGGCAGTAGATAGTAAAAAAAGCCGCCAGCGGCAGGGCGACAATGAAAAGTCTGACGCCGTTAATTACCAGGCCGGGCAGACCGTAGCCTAAGCCCTGCAAAGCCCGGTTACAGGAGATGGTGATTGCCATAAACGGAAAGCTTAAGATCTCCAGGCGTAGGTAGGAGACGGCAAGTCGTAATGGTTCGGCTTCATCGGTGAAAAAGCGGAGAAAAATGTGCGGCCAGAGAAACATTGTGATACTGCAGACTAAAGCAAAACTTACATTAACCAGTATGGCGAAGCCGATTATTTCACTTAAAAGTTTATAACGGCGGCTGCCGTAAAAAAGAGCACTTAAGGTTAAAAGAGCGACTGAGAAAGCGACCATCGGAATGATGACAGCACTGTCGAGCCGGGTAATTAAGCCTAATGCTGCAACCGTATCGGTACCGTAACCGGAGATCATCCGGTTGATGCCCATCATGTAGATTGCCATCAGCAGCATCGTGAAGCTGGCGGGCAGACCGATGGCAAAGATATCTTTGATGGTGGTCAGAGAGAAATGCCAGGCATTGCGGCTCAGACGCAATGCTGAGCGTCGTCGCAGGAAAAAAATCGCCAGAATCAGACCGCACAACAGGGCAATATCGGTGGCGATTGCAGCTCCGGTAATTCCGAGATCAAATGTAAAGATAAAAAGCGGGTCGAGAATGATGTTTAGGAACAGTGTGAAGAACTGAACCTTCATCGGGGTTACGGTGTCGCCCTGCGCCGTAAAGGTGCTGTTGATGGCGTACATCGCAAACATGAAAAAGGCCCCGGCGGCGATGATGCGCATGTAGTCTGCGGCAAGTTTGTGAACTTCACCTCGGGCTCCGAGAATTGTTAAAAGCGGGTTGAGAAAGATTTCTGCCAGCAGGAAGAGGCCGCCGGCGCAGAGGAGTGAACTGGCAATGCCATGGAGAACCGTGTTGGTGGCGGCCGCTTCATCGCCAGCGCCGATGAGCCTGGCGACGGTCGAATTTAAGCCGACCCCCATACCCACATTGAATGAGACCAGAGTGAAAAATAGCGGAAAAGAGAAGGTCAAAGCCGCTAGCGGGGTTGACCCCAGCCGGCCGATGTAGGCGGTGTCAACGAGGTTGTACATGGTCTGCATCAACGTCGCCATCAAAGTCGGCCAGGCTAAGTGAAACAGGGCGCGTTTCGGTGCCCGGGCAAAATTCTCAAGATCTCTTTTTATTGGCGGACCTTCGGGTGAAAAGGGTGAAGGGTTAAGTGAGAAGGGTGAAAAAGGTGCCGTATAAACTTCTCACTTTGGCCTTTTGGCCTCATTTTTTTATCCCCGTTAAAAAATCCAGAGGTAGGCAACCCAGTAGCCGATCAGGACGCTGAGAATATTCCAGTGGGCGTTATTGTTGAAAAAAAGATCCCAGTCAAAATAGCGGATTTCATCTTTATCAAGTTTTGTGGATGCGGGGATAAAGCGGTTGACATTGTTGCAGTATTCAGCGTAGGTTTCGCCGAAAATATCATTTAAAACCTCTTCCTCACGGCCGACCCGGTTGGTCATGTAGAAATAGTAGATAATCGTATAGATGACCATCAGAAAAAGGCTGCCGGTAATAGCGATCGCACCTAAAATCAACAGGTAGCGACCGATATACATTGGATTTCTGACGACAGCATAAGGCCCTTTGGCGGCGAGATCTTTTTTCTTATTCAGGGTTGCAAAACACCAGACCTGCAGGCCTTCACCTGCCAGCGAGAGCAGCAGGCCAATCCAGAAATATTGCGGCTTCATCATCAGGATAAAAATAATTGCCGCCGCAATCGCCAGCGGCCAGCGATAGTTTACGAGTTTGGCACGGAGTTCAGGGTCATTGAAAAGGTTGTTGATTTTGTCAAGAAAATCGCTCATTTTGATCTTTTCCTTAATAAAATGTTAAAAGTTTGATCTGTTTTGTCAGAAAAACGCACCCTGTTAACATGAATTCCACATAAATTGCAACTTATGACTTTTTTATCGTTAGTTTAAATCTAAAGAACATTTGTTACGACAAGACAGTGCCGCAGCTGCGGAAATCGTAACCTTTAAAGGTAGCAGTTTTCAACGTCAGCCGTTCCGGTTCCAGGTAGGCAAAGAAATTACTCAGCGGCGGGGCGGAGAAACTGTCCTTCATTGCGACCAGATCAAAGCGTTCCTCAATCAGCGGCACAAAATCCAGATTCAACAGATGCGCGACGTATTCAATTCCCATTCCGGCATCAGCATTACCTTTCAATATCTCTAAGCCGGTTTCCAAATGGGTGACTCGCTCAAGCTTATAGCCGTCAATTTTGTCCGGCGCGAGTCGCTCTTTTTCCATAAGATAATCCAGCAGGTAGCGGGTGCCTGAGCCTGGGTTACGGTTAATAAATGTAAGATTATTGCGGCTTAGGTCAGTGAGTTTTTTGATATTGTGCGGGTTCCCGGCCTGAACCAGCAATCCTTGTTGGCGATAGGCGAGATTTATAACTATATACTTCTTGCCGACGAGATGTTTTTCGACATAGGGGAGGTTGTATTCACCGGTTGGAGGGTGGAAAAGATGGATTCCGGCTACCTGGGCTTTACCTTCTGCCAGGGCCATAAGCCCCCGCTGGCTCCCGACTGCCGCATGAAAAATAAGCTGTTTCGGGAAATGGAGCTGATTGAACTCTTCTATCAGGTTGCCGAGCAGAGGGTCGTCACTGCCGGCTATCAGGATACTTTTTGAAAGCTCGGTCTGCTCTTCAAGCCAGCGGTTAATCTGCTCTAAAGGAAAGAGCCATTTTCCGACCGCCCGGGTGCAAGGGATACTCCCCTCCTGGATGAGCTGGTAGACCTTTTTTTCATTAATCTTGAGGTAGGCTGCAATCTCTTTCGTATTCAGTAACTCTTTGACGGTCACAATCTTTAGCCTCCTGATGGTTTTTTATTTTTTAATGCGTAAACGGGCTTGGTCAACAATTTCCCGGTATTCCGGATCATTGAAGCCTAATCTCTGCAGGGTTTCATTCAACGGGATACCCTGCGCGTCGAAACCTTTTTCCAGGTAGACAGCGTCGGTCAAAATTTCGTACTGTTGGCGACGATGATTCTGCAGCTCAGACAGCAATTCGGCATCATCCTGACCGTTAATTTTAATGTCAGAATTTTCTTTAAGATCGTTGATGTAGTAATCACGGCGGGAAGCGAATTCATCGGTAAAAACCGGGGCCATGGCCCGGAGTGGAATTCGGTCGTAGTCCCGGGTGCCGTAGCCTTGGCGCAGGTTGATAAGTTTATGCAGGAGATAGCAGCGTTCGGATTCTGCCAAGAGATCATCCAGAGTTTTTTCAGTTCCCATAGTTGAGTTGACCAGTTCGAGATAGCAGTCGACCGTGGGCAGGTTTTTGGCCGGGTCGGCGGTCTGGGCCGCATCAGGGTGGCGGACGTCGATCCAGGGAAGTTTGCAGAGACCGGCGATATTGAACCAGGTGCGGAACAGCGGGAACCATTTCAGGGCGGCCGCTTTTTCAGCAAAACTCGGCATCTCATTTTTGATCTGATCTAAGGCAATCAGCCAGGATTCATCATGCTGCGGACCTTTCAGGGCGAAACCGTAGCCGCCCTGCTGGGCCAGGGATTCTTTGGTGATATACATTGAAAATTCAAGACCTTTACTCTCCATTCCGAAAAGCTCAAGTTCCTGCATGATTTTCTTTTTATTATTACCGTTTCGGGCGGCGGCGCGTTCACTGATCCAGCTCTTCATGTGTCTGATGCCGCGGCCGACTTCAGCAGTAAATTCATTTTGCCCGGCGGCCATCATGTGCAGCAGTTTGAACGTGGTCTCTTTGTCATCCCATTTCAGTTCAATGCCGCCGGTATCCTCTTTAGTAAGATAGCCTTCCTGGTAGGCTTCAATTAAAAAAGCGAGCCCCACGCCGGTACTGATTGTGTCTAAAGTGTATTCGTCACAATACCAGGCGTATTCCATGATTGCCGGGATCTCAAAGATTCCCAGATTGGTGATGGCCGCAGCCGTTTCATATTCAGGGCCGTCAACCGCAACCGTGCGGCCGGCAAAAGGGCCGGTCGTCAAGGTGTGGGATTCACAGCCTTTGGTGCAGGCGAGGGTACAGCCGGCAAAACAACCGTCCGGATATTTCTGATCAAAAACTTTATCTTCAAAAATCTTGCCGGTAACCGCTTTCTGACGATCATCACGACCGAATTTGTAGTTATTGACCGGCAGGATATCATGGTTGTTCATCATATCAAGCAGGCTGGTGGTTCCCTGTTGCGCGAGACGAAGTTCGTTGGGGTCGACTTTGCGGATAACCTGGCGCAGATTTGTGCCGGCACTGCGCACCCGTTTTTTATCAGACGGCTGGTTGCCCTGGCGTTCACTGAGATTACTTTTTACGGCAATGCCCCATAATCCTTTATCCCGCATGACGGTTCCCATGCCGCCGCGGCCGGCCTGCTTGGCCCGGCAGCGCTGGCGTTTAGGATCATAATAGACGCTGTTGATACAACCGAAAAAAGTGTGTTTGCTGCCGATACCGGCATTGACGAAGGCGATCGAATTAGGTTTACTCGTGCCGCGCCATTCGTCAACCAGATTTTCAGCTTCAAGCAGGGAACTGTCGGTTTGCGGCGCCTCCTGCAGAGTAATGGTACCCTTTTCGTCATCGATGAAGATCATCACATCAATGTCTGATTTTCCGGTTACGGTGATGGCGTCGAATCCGGCATTTTTAATCAGCGGAAAGAAGTAGCCGCCGACGTTGGAATCACAAAATGTTCCGGTCAGAGGTGAGATCGAGCCGATAATGAATTTTCCGGTTCCGGCAAAACTGCTTTCACCGCAGAAGGGGCCGCCGGCAAATGCGAGAACATTTTCCGGACTGTCATAGCGGGTTGCCGCCGTGGTGCCGTCGTAAACCATTTTCAGGCAGTAGCCGCGGCCGCCGACAAACATCTCCCGGGTTGCTTTCGGGATATCTTTAACTACAATTGTCCGGTCGTTGAGATTGATCTCTAAAAGGCGGTCGGTGTAGCCTTTGTCAATTTTGGTTTTCTGGTATTTGATTGAAGCAATGGTCATCTTTTTCGTTCCTTAATGCGATAATTCAAGAGATTAATGATTTTTTGGGCGATTTTTGGTCGCACGCTTAAGTAAACTTTCAGGTGGGGCCTGATAGCACGACTTGGCAATTATGTCTATATCTGATTTT
>JAOZKP010000186.1 GCA_029935295.1 bacterium
GTCGTCACATGGCGGCGAAAGGCTTTACTGTCCGGCAGCCGGATACCAAATTGCTGCTGCAGCCCCATAATAATACTTAAAGCATCAAGCGAGTCGAGACCCAGACAGCATGCAGATGAAAACAGCTGCACATCATCCGGCACCTCCTCCGGGGTAATGTCGTCCATTTTCTCACACTCCTCAATGATCATCTCTTTCAAGCGCAATTTAAGCGCTGTATCCAGCGAACCTTTCATATTTTTCAGTTACACAGTTTTAAGATTTCGTTCAAAAATGATGCCGGCGAGCAGCAGCAGGAAGCCCCCCAGAGAAACTAACTTCAAAAATTCCGGCAAAACCTCAACCGGTCCCAGGCCGCGCAGGAAGATATCCAGGAAACCATCCAGCCCCCACGACATCGGTGACAGCCTAGCCAGTGACTGCATAACTTCCGGCATATAGAATTTCGGCACCATGATGCCGCCGATTGCCCCCAGAAGGATATTAATTATCCCGCCGATTGTGGTTGCCTGCTCCACCGTTTTCACCGATACCGCAATCAGGATGGCAGTACCGACCGCCGTCAGGCTGAGACCGAAAGAGACCATAAACAGCCCGCTCAGTGACCGGCCCAGAGTCAAAGCATCCGCTCCGAACAGCGGCACGACAAACATCCCGACCCCGATCATCAAGCAAACCTGAAGCTGGTTAATGACCATATACGGAATAATTTTTCCAACCAGAAGAACCGGCGTCGAAACATGCATCGCCCGCATCCTGAGCAAGGTATTCTGCTGCCGTTCACCAATAAATATTGTCGAGAGCGGAATTATTACGAAAAACAGCCCGAAAACAATCCACGACGGGACACTCTGCTGAGTAGAAGTCGGCCGCTGACCCTCAAGCTGGCCACTAAAATGGACGGTAACGATCTCTTTTACCGACATTTCAAAGCCGGCAAATTTAGTCGCCGCCAGATTCAAGGCGGCCGCAGACAAAAGCGGGCTCAGCTCCTGTTTTAAATCTTTAAGTCGCAGCTGCTGCACACCACTTAAAAGCTTAGCCTGAAAAAGCTTAAGCATCTCCTTTTTAATATCTGCCGCAGCATATATTTTAAGCGGAATAGGCTTTTCGGCAGGAGTATTCAATAATTTTTCGGTAAAACCTGCCGGTATTTCGACAACAAAATCAAGCCCCTCCCGCAAAGCTGATTGTCGCTCTGAAGAGGTCGCAGCAGCACTTTCATATTTATGTAAACCTTTATCAGCTGCCAGAAAATTGCCAAATGCGACACTCTCCGCCGTTTCATCAAGATCTATAACCGCATAATCAACTAAAGCCCGCTCACTATCAAATGTATCCTTAAGTGCCATCGACATTATCAGGATAAAAATCGCCGGCATAATAAAAAGTGCGGCCAGAGCCTGTTTATCACGCCCAACCAGACGAAACTCTTTGACCAGCATTGCCCTAAACATCTGCGGCTCCAGTTGCTGTCAAACGGAGAAAAAGGGCTTCCAGATTGGTCGTACCGTAACGCAACTGCCTAATTGCTATTTCCTCAGATGCCAACCGCGCCAACAACTGCCCCACCTTCTCACTGCTTTGCCGGACCAGAAGCAAGGTTGCGGCATCAACTACCTGCAAATCATCATTTTGAGAGGCAATCGCATCTAACTGCACCCGGCTTGAGTGGAGCAGTTCGAACACGACCGAATCGGATTTTTCCTCCTGCAGCAGGGTTGCCAAACGGCCCTTGAGAATTATCCGCCCGTGATCTATAATTGCAACTTCGTCGCACAATTTCTCGATCTCAGGCATATAATGTGAAGTGTAGATTACGGTTTTCGCATCATCTTTAAACGAACGAATGGTCTCTAAAATCTGATTTCGGGATTCGGGATCAATCCCGACGGTGGGTTCATCAAAATAGAGAAGTTCGGGGTTGTTCAGGAGACCGATTGCAATATTCAAACGCCGGCGCTGGCCCCCGGAAAGTGTCTGCGCCCGCTGTTCCAGAATGGCCTCAAGCCGGTTAACTGAAATTGCATAGTCAAGGTTGTGACGCAGAACAGTGCCGGAAATATTCTGGATGCCGGCAAAAAAACGTAAATTTTCAATGACACTCAAGTTATCATAAAGCGCCAAAGCCTGGGGAATAAAAGCTGAACGCTTGCGAATTGACTTAAGATTTGCCCCCAGCTCAACCCCGAGAACCTCAATCTCTCCTATATCAAAATCGAGCAAACCGTTAAGAATTGAGACCAGAGTCGTCTTGCCGGCCCCGTTCGGCCCGAGCAGGCCGAAAATCGTCCCTTTAGCAATCTCCAGGTCAAGCTGATTGAGGGCCTTGATCTTGCCATAGGATTTGCTGAGGTTTTTGATTGAAATCATGGCTGACTTAGAGCAATTTTCTATAGACTTGAGCTTCGGCGACAGCAACACTCTCAAGTTTTTTCTGCAGGGCTGAAAAATCTATCTCCAGGCTCTTTTTTTTACGGATTGATTTTGCAATCATCAGAGCAAATTCACGCCACTGATCCCCGACCGCAGTCATCATCCGGGAACACTCCTTAAGATTTTCATCCCCCAAAATGACCCCGGCTTCCTGCAAAAATGAGGCGTAAATAAAACGAAAACCGGCACCACCGGTGCCGATCTCCTCCTGCATCCGGACAATATGGCCTAAAAAAAGCCGGGCATAACGCCGATCTTTATCCTGCAGCCGGCCAATAGTTTTTGCGAGGGCATAAATTGCCCGAATTCCGGCTACCGGAACCGGAGTCTTGAGCATCGCCCGAGCGGTTTTTTTGATAACTTTGGGAATAACTGCTACAAAATCAATAGTTTCCGGCAGCGCCAGCGGGTAGTAAAGCAGCCCTTTGGGCGCCATCATACCCTTAACAAAACGAGCCCGTTCTAAATCATGGGTTGAACTCCGCACCGGGTTCTCAAACACCGGATCGCTGATCAGGTATTCATCACCATCTTTAGCGTAGGCAATCAGGTTGTGGGCGTTAAAATGAAAGCGCATATCCTCGGGGAAATAGGGCAGCCAGAAAACTGAACTCTGGAGACCGACAATCTGACCCTGAGCCAAGAGGTTGTCCAGGGCCGCCGTTCCCAGGTCAGGGCGGGAAAAAGTTTCCATTCTCATCTTTACGCCGAGATTTTTCTGAATTCCCTTAATAATTGCTTTCGGCATTCGTCGGTAAGCGATCATCGGCATCCCGCCGAGTTTGACAAACGGGATGTAGGCAAACATCAGAGCCCCGGAAAGGCCGAAAACCATTGCTTCAGATATTTTCAACCCGTAATGTGAAAGTAAAAGCGACATTACACCGCTTTCACAATGGGCTGAGTGCATGTGAATAAATGGGCGATCGAGTTTAAGCACTGACCTGCTCTTTTTTCGGCAACTGATAGAGCTCTGTAACTGTAAGGCCCAGAGCCTCAGCATAACGTGCTACTATTTTAGTTGACAGTTTTGCAAAAACATCCGGCCGCAGATGCCGCTTAAGCCGCCACCGGCTGATGCCGCTGGCCTGGGCCAGAACAGCAAAATCCATACGGCAATTATACATATGAAAATAGAGCGGAGCGGCTGTACCGGCAATTACTTTTGCATATGCCGATGCCGCCAGACGCGCCAGCTCATCGACCGCCTGCAAAGTTGCTTCCGCCTCAACTTCCCAGCCCGATGAAGGCACTATCTCATAGACTCCACTCTGACCGGTGGCATAAATTGCCTTCCGGGTACTATTATTGTGGGTTGCAACTTTATCCTGAGGTACGAACCGACTCTCCATTCAGACCACCGTCAAATGCATGAATGCAGTCGAAAAACGCCCGCTTTCGGGAATAAAGCAGAGTAATTTTTCACCCGGCCGCAAACGCCCGGAATTAAAAAGCTCTTCCATAATAATATAGATTGAGGCCGAACCGGTATTACCTTTACTGCTCAGATTGGTAAACCATTTCTCCTGCGGAATTGGACAACCCGCGTCTTTAAGACCGGCGGCAACTGGCTCGCGGAAAAAATCTGACGAATAGTGCGGCAGAAACCAATCGATATCCGCAGCCGCAAATTTGCCCGCAGCCAGCAACCTTTTCAACGATTTCGTAACCGCATACTCAACAATTTTTTCATTAAGCAGCTTAACATCCTGCTTGATAGTCAAGAGTGAATCATCTAACCATGCCTGCGGCAGATATTCACGCCACCCTTTCAGAGAACCATCGGCCAATTTCTCAGCCCCGGCGTACATACATGAATCAATTTCGTTCGCGTAGGAGTTTTGCCAGATCCAGTCGATCTGCAGCGAAATCCCGGATGTATTGGGTTTATTACTCATCCAGACCGCCCCGGCCCCGTCACTTAACATCCAGCGCAGAAAATCTTTTTCAAAAGCGATTACCGGCCGCTCTTCAAGCTGTTTAACCCGCGACTCAATCTCGTCAGAAAATGTACCGCCTCGCAGCAGTGATGAAATATTTTCAGAGCCAGTTGCGACTGCATTTTGACTCTCTCCAGAAAGAATTGACATATAACCGTATTTAAGCGACATGGTTCCGGCCAGGCAAATGCCGGCAGTGCCGACAACCTCACAGGGCGGATTTTTGAGTTCCCCATGCACCATCAATGCGTGATTCGGCAGCAGCTGATCCGGCAGGGTTGTACCGCAGACAAGTAATTCAAGTTTATTTAAATCACATCCCTGTGCACCGAGACCGCGAATCGCCGCAGCCGTCAATTCAGCATTACTGTGGGTCGTGGCACCGGTTTCAGGATCAATTGCGTAATATCTCGATTTAATCTTATTGCTGCGCAGAATCAGGCGCCGTACCCGGGACGGCCGCTCACCTACCTGTCCCAACACCGACTCCATGGCATCGTTGGCAACCGGTTCATTCGGTAAAAATGCGGCAATATTATTGATGTAGACTTTAGTCAAATTCTTTCCTTAAGACTCACTTACCAGATGGCAATTCGTAACCGGCCACGGCCCGATCAATAGCGTCTTTCCTGAACGGATAGATCAATTTACGCAACAGAATATTCAGCGGAACCACACTTAATACCATAAACAGCAAAAAAACGACATATATACTAATCACAACTCTGCGGTTCCGGGAACCCGGCTTCCCCACTTTTTTAATCAGGCGGCTCCAGATCATAAAACTACGCTGGGCAATTTTCTCCGATGCAATCAGTTTTCCATCAACATTTACAGCGTTAAGCTTGCTGAGTAACGGCCCTTCTCCCAATTCACAATCATCAGCTAAAGCTGCGACCAGGCGCTCACCGAAACGTGATGCTGAACTAATTTCAGCCGGTGCGATTCCCGCAGCCGGAAAACCTAAAAAAGCATCCTTTTTCCCCGTCAAAAGCCAGCGGGGAGTTGTGACAAAGGTATATAAAGATTTCCCCTGATCTATCAACACCACGTTATCCAGCAGCCGAGCTCCAAGACCTGCAAGCAGGCCCTTCATCTTCTCCTGCGCCTGCAGCCACATATCCCGGCAGGCGATCACCGTCACTACCGGTTTGCCCTTAAAAAGTGCTTTTGCCTGGGCACTCTGCAAAAATCCGGTCACCGGGATTGCCGGCGAAAGAAACCAGACCGTGTATCCCAGAACAATAAGATCATAGTCTGCCTCCAGTTCCATCTCCTCAACCGGACAGCCGTCAAGATTGACAGCCTCGGGGAAAGCATCAAAAAAAGTATAGAATGGCCACGGGTATGGATACGGGTGCACTGGTTTTATTGCCCGGCAATGACATTCAACCACCTGCGATTCCTGCAACGGACTGACAACACTGTCAATCACATCGCGCAGCTGACCACTCTGCGAATAATAAAGTACCAGAACTTTTTTCATAATCTACTTTCCCAATATCTCCCAGGAACTTTTTGGTAACACCATTAACTT
>JAOZKP010000187.1 GCA_029935295.1 bacterium
GGAGGAAACAGATGAGAAAAAGTAGTTTAATTTTGTTGCTGGCCATGGCATTCGTGCTGACGACCGTGGCAGCAGGTTTTTGTGTGGAGAATGAGATCGGTGAACCTTGTGTTGCTTGTGATGGTGATAAAGCTGGTTCATGGAAGTACGGTCTTGAGATTAAGATGAATAAGTGTGATCCTACGGCTCAGAATACAACCTGTCCCTGCCCGACCTTTGATTATGAGCTCGGCAGCAACTTTGCCGGGAATTACTGTCCCGTCCAGGCTGTAGAGGGGATTATCTTTAAGTTGTGTGATTGCGAAAAGATTGGTGATATGACGACTTCTGAATCTTACGCGATCCGTTTGACCATTATGAACCCCGCTGGTGGTGTCTACTGGACAAATCAGAACCCCATTAGAGGTGCAACAGTAATTGGTAACTTAGGATACCCAACTTATGACAAACCTACTCCAGATGCACTCTGCGCTCCTGAGAATGCTGCGGGTAATGAGATCCGGGTTCAGACTCATCTTGATCCTGCTCTGTCCGGTGGCAACTACTGCCTCGATCCAAACGATCCGAGTGCTACCAGTAATGCCCTGGATTACTACTCTCTGACTACTGGTCAGACACTTTACGATCCGACAGTGCATCCTGAAAATTGTTGTTTCACTTGTGGAGCTAATCGGGTTAAAACTGTCCAGACCTGTTATACCCAGTTGCTGAAAAATGCTGAGTCGGTTCTTTTGATCGATATCCCGACCCTGGTTTATGATCCGTCTGAGATTGATGTCCAGCTCGGAGCTGCGGTACAGGTTAAGGTTGAGATCGTTGAGATGCCTGAAGATGGTGAGATCTGTGTCGGTGGTTGTAAGATACTGTGTGAATGTCTCGTGAAGATTGGTGAGTTTGCCGATTGTTCACCTGTAGGCTGTAATATTTGTATCCCCTACATGGCCTTTGGTGAGGGTTGGTGGACTGGCGTAGCCTTTACTAATTTCGCTAGTAAGGCAGCCCAACTTGAGGTGACATTTTATGCTGAGGGAAGCAGTGGCAGCAAGGTTGTCGATGTTCCTGCCAAGAGTGTTACCCCGATAAATGTTGGTGATATTCTGGACGAGCTGGGTCTTCCGGCTGATGCTCCGGTCTATGCCAAGGTTTCCGGCGGCGGGCAGATTCAAGCCTTCGTAACTATCGGATATGGACTTGAACTGACACAGGGTTACCTGGCTCCGTTCGCTCTGATGGGTGAGTGTGGTTGTGGTCACTGTGCAGGCGTTCCTGCGGATTTTACGGCTATTACCGGGACCGGCGGGTTGCCCACCCCCCCGACCCCGAGCCCATAGTAGAGTCATAAGAAGTAGTTTTAACGAGTAATAGAAGGGAGAGGCCGGCAGGTCTCTCCCTTTTTTGTTTTAGCAAGTGGAAGGATCGGGAAAAACTGGAATTCAATTCTCGCCTGAGGTATTTTAAGGTGCTTAATCAATTACCGTTAAAAAAATTCAATTATCAATATTTTAATTGACTAGATAAAAGGTATGGTTTAGTATCGCCGACTGCTAATTTGGGTAGTTGCTAATTTGCTAAATCTAAAGGGATCAGTTATGAAAAAGTATATGGTTTGTTTATTGATGTCTCTGTTGTCAGCCTTTCTCATGGCCGCCTGCAGCGGGAGTGGCGGTCTGACCATGGCCGATAAAAATGTTCTCCTGAGTCAACGCTTGGATAGTTATATTATCGCCCGCCAGAAAACTGACATAAAAAAAATGCGACAAATCTATCTGGAGCCGGAAAAAGTCCGGGCAACTACTATTACTGTCAAAGAGAGTACCATAGTCTCAATCAAGATTGCTGACGATGGCTTACATGCGGAAACCAGATTGTTGAATAAAATTCAGGTAATGGGATTCACTTTTGCCAAAATTCCGACCCTGATTAATTGGGTCTGGAGTGACAATAATTGGTTTATTGAAATGCAGGAATCTTCACGTTACCCTTTTGCGAAGCCAAAATCAAATTCATCAAGTAAATCAACGGCCCCAATTGAAGAGCAAAAATGATTAGCATAAAACAATTAAGGGTTCTACTTATAGCTATTGTTCTACTGTTTATCTCTCTCCCGAGTTATGGTGCAACCATAAGTGGTGAGGTTGATGTTAAACCCTGGTCAGGATATTGGTGGCCCTTAAATAAGGGTGAGTTGGTGCGCGGTTACAGAGGGCATCCATCGCCGGTTGAAAAATATGATCTCTACAAAAGTAGACACTATCCGGGAATGGCGACCGACGATGCGAAAAGTGCATGGTATGACCCTGCGGCGGAGAGCTGGTACGGGATCTGTCACGGGTGGGCAAATGCGGCCATCCTTGAACATCAGGACTTTCGCCCGTCAGCCGCCCGGAATATTTTTCTGGCCGTCGGCGATAAGAAAGGACTTCTGGCGGCAATTCACGCTGAAGATGAAACTTTATATGAATTTTGTCGGCATCCAGAACCCTTTCATCGTTATCTCCTAAAGTATATTGGCGAAGAAGGGATGGCGGTTGCGGCGGATCTTGATGCCTCGCCCGAGTTCTGGTCCTATCCCATCTACAGCTATAAGATGAAGATTGTTCCGGGGGTCAATTTCGACCAGGTGCAGTGTCAAATTATGCACGCTAACGACCAGGGTTTTCCACCCGATTATGAAGGTACGGTTGAGGTGGAGAAGACCTATTACTATAACCTGGACAAGGATAAAGCGGGAAATTATGTGCAGGGAGGCGGCTCCTGGCAGGGGATTTCGGTTGATAATCATCCTGATATTGTCTGGGTTCCGATCGCACGGCGACCGGAACGTCTGTTTATCGACTATGATATTGTAAAAGAGATGACGTTAAGCTCTGGTGATGAGTTTGTGGGTGACAAGCTTAAGCCCGGGCATCACCTGTTAATGCTCTTTCCCGATGCGGGCAGAAGCTTTACTGTTAAACCTCGAATCAATCAGACAATAACCTTGAAAGTTGCTCTTGATCCGCAATCAGCCCGAGATAACAGTGCCCGGGTAACCCTGCAAAGGGGGAATGAAATCGTAGTTGATCAAGAACTTGATCGCAACCTCTATGAGGTTAAAATCGCCAGTAAAACCGGCAATGATAATTACACCTTTTCCGTGCTTCCGGATGGGAATAATCTAACCGGTTGCTCTATTCATCTTTATACAAGTTTTGATGCCCCTTTTCAACACTGGTTTTATGGTTGTCCGCCAAGTCGCTATTGGTTGGGGAATACGGCCAGCCTTGAAAATCAGGGTGTGCTCACGATTGAGTTGGCCGGTGATCAGGGCTTGCCGTTCGGAGACGGAATAATTGCTCAGGCTGATTCCAGGGAGCAGCTGCAGAATGTGTTGCCAACTTCAGTAACCGATGACTATTATAGTGATAATCAGCCTCTGGCGATAAAACTCTGTAGCACCGAACCTTTATCCGGGCTCACATTTGTCGGCGATGAAACGCGTTTTTTCGGTTCCACCAGGAGTTCCGCAAATCAGGCTAAAAAAGTTGTCATTCCCTGGTTGACCAGTAGTTACAATATGCGCTTCAGCGGTGAACTCTATCTCGCCCAGCTCGATTCGCACGAGAATCAGCTTGAAATTGATTACTATAAGGATGACGGAACTTTTTATCGCCAGCAGGATATCCTGCTGACCGGTAATCGAGTTATCAAGTACGAAAAGGGCAGATATCCTGATCACGTCAGTGTAAATGGCTGGGCCTTGGTAAGTGCTGAATTACCCGGCCTTGATGGGGCGATCCTGCGTAGTGCAGGAAACTATCTTAAAGATCAGTTGCCTCTGTTAGGCCTTGATCATGAATGGATTGTCGCCCATCCGGCAGTTGGTAGTGGCTGGCAGACAAAAATTTCTCTCTATAATCCTCACGATGAACCACAGATGGTTACTTTACGCTGCCACTCCGATGTCGTTGGGAGTGCGGACTATCTGGTAAATATTCAGCCCTTTGCTCATCAGGAAATAGATATTGCTGGCAGCCTCTGGGGGATCAGTGAAGCCGCAGTCAATGAAGCCTGGCTGAGCCTGCATGCTGAGGTTGATTTTGCCGGTTTTATGAGCTATGAATATGGGGCCGATTCTTCAGCCTCATTGCCGTTTTTACCAATCCATAATCCTGTTTCACGTAATCTGCCGCAGATCGCGAGTGATAGTTACTGGTGGACCGGACTGGTTTTTATTAATTGCGCAGAGACGGACCAGGAGATAAAACTGACCGCCTATGCTGCAAATGGTGATAAACTGGAAGAGGTTAAGCTCAACTTGGGACCGGAGCAAAAATTATGTGATGCTGTCGGGGCGTTTTTCAGTCCGGAAACGATAGCTCAGAGGGTGAGCTCTCTCTCTCTTGAGCAGGCTGAAAATGTTTCGGCTGTCGCTATTTTTGGCACGATGTTCGGGGCTAATCGAATTTCAGCGGTTTACTGGTAGGCAATTATCTTCGTTGAATTTATTACAACATGTTAAAATAGTGAGGGTTTGATTTATGAGTAAATTAAGGTGGAGTATTTTCAGTATCGGGGTATTTAGTTGTTTCTTGCTGGTTTCAGCCTCAATTGCCGGAACTTATACGGCCAAGGTTACGCCGATGGCGGAAAATAGTGTTTTGCGAGTTCTCTATTACGGTGGTATTAAAGGGAATATCGCCCCCTGTGGTTGACACGGAAATCAGGCGGGAGGTCTTTCCCGCTGTAAGACAATTATCGATCAGGTCTTAAAAGAATCAGATCCTGAACGGACGATAATGATAAATGCCGGTAATAACGCGAACTATAATTCACTGATGAGCAGTAAGGAATTTCAATACATTATAATGGCATTGGACTACAGTAAATTTGATGTCATTGGATTCGGGGCCTGGGATGCAAAGCTGGGTATGAAAACGGTTGAAGAAGTTGTTGCCGGTGCGGCAACTGATTTTATCTGTGCTAATGCGGAAGGTTTTGTTCCTTTTCTGCGATTTAATAAGGATTCCGGTAAACTGAAGGTGTTGGTTACTGCGGTCGTTGATCCACAGCTGTTTGAGGTATTCCAGATTGAAGATGTGGTACTGACTGATCCCATCAAGGCCGTAAATAGGATTAAAAAGAATATAAGTTATGATATCTTTATTTTGATTGTTCATGCCCAGGGTGAGCGTATACATGAGATTATCGCTGGCTGCGGCGATATCGATCTGGTTATTGATGGTGAGACCGGCAAGATTGGAAACAAAACCATTATGATCTCGGACGAGCCGGTTGTTTGTAATAATTATGGTGGTAAGTATATCTCTTATATAGATCTGGTTCGGGCTACACCGAAAGCTGAGTTGACAGTTGACCAGCCGGTTTTGACCCGGGTAATCTCCTCAAAGGTGAGTAAAGATCCTCAGGTTGAATTGCTGGTGGCAAAATATGAGACAGAGCGGCGTGAATTTATTCGTACCGAGCGCGAACGTCGGAATCGTGAGTTGATGAAAAAACGGAAGCCGGCAAATATGTATATGGGTAGCAATTGGTGTGGCAGTTGCCATCAGTCGATTGTTGAAAATTGGCAGAAAACTCGCCACGCTAAAGCAATTCATACGCTAGAAAAAAAGCAGAAAGAGAATGATCCGGAGTGTCTGCTTTGTCATGTTACCGGAATGGGCAATAATAATGCAGTTGCTGGTTTTGTTGCCATGAATGTAACTCCGCAGATGGTCAATGTCCAGTGTGAAGCTTGTCATGGTCCCGGAGGCAAACATGCACAAAGTCCGAAGCAGGTCAAAATGACTCCGGTCAGCGAAAAGGGTTGCCGCAATTGCCATAACCATGATACCGATCCTGATTTTTCATATCAGCACGATTTGACCATTATCAATCACGGTA
>JAOZKP010000022.1 GCA_029935295.1 bacterium
ATGAGTTTCGCCCTGAACATCACTATAGATACGCCATACCAGCATTATTCTATCCCCGGAATCAAGTAAAAAGTGGACTCAGGCCACCACTTGCACTCGAATAAAAATTCTAATTTTTAGAGATACCCTTTAATCTGAGCTACTTTGCAACAAGCAATCATTAACTTGATCGATAATTATCTGTTTAAGATTCTGTAGTTGATTATCATCCGGACAATAATCTAAGGCGGCTTCGACCTCGGAGAGTGATGAATCAACATCCATCAGCGCCTGACAGAAATCTTTACGATCAACCATCTGCTGCGCTGCTTGTCGAATATGATTCTTAATCTTTTCAATACCATCTCGAGCTGGCTGATTTCCAGAATCAAGCTCAAGAACCTCCTGATAATTAATACAGGCATTATCACTTTTCGGCATTACCAACTTCCCCTCTATGAAATTCTGCTCAGCCTTTCTCAGCAAATCATCCATCCGAGCTTGAAGTTCAGGTGAGATTCTGGAAGGCTCAGGAACTGAAACAGGTTCAGGAAGTGAGGTCTGAACAGGAACAGTTTCAGGCTCGGAAGTTGGAATTGGGGGTTCAAGCTTATGATTAGAAGTTTGTGTCGGTACAGGAGGTGCTACAGAAATTGGGACGGCAGCAGCAGGCACAGGTGCGGGAGCTGGAATTGACGCCACTTTTCTCTTTACAGTAAGATAGTAACCTCCACCCAAAACTATGAGAGCAACCAGGAAACAGATAGCTCCATATACTATTTTTTTACTATTAGAGCTCGCTCTGTCGGTCAACTGATCAAGAAACTGTTTGGCACTTGGAGTGCGTTGTCTGCGGTTAAAGGAGAGAGCCCGGGCCAGTGCAGCATTCTGTTTGCGGCTAATGGTAGATATCGGCTTTGGTATCAGCTGCTGATCCCGGGCAAGATTAGCCTGAATCTGAGCAAACGGATGTCTGCCGGCAAGCAGTTCATACGTAACACAGGCCAATCCATATATGTCATCAATCGGATCAGTCTCGGTTTCGGACTCAACCTTGCCATCTAATTTATCACACATTTCAGGACTGGCATAAGCGGGAGTCAAACCCTCCCAAGAACGAACGTACAAGGAAACATTGCCGGCATTCTGACCGGGTCGCTTAACTGCCGTCGCCAGGCCAAAATCAAGAATCTTGGCTTTACTGCCTTGAGCAAGGACAAAAACATTGCCGGGTTTAAAATCGGAGTGCACGATCCCTAACTCATGGGCATAGCTTAATCCTTGAACCATACCCGTAATAATCGGCAAAGCATTCTTAAAAGACATACCTTCAGGTCGCAGACGTTTCATCAGATGCTCAAGAGACTCACCCTCAAGAATTTCCATCGTCATATAGAAGGTATCGCCATCGCGATCAAAATCGTAAACCGTAACAATGTTGGGGTGTGCCAGACGCTGGGCCTTTTTACACTCTCTCTGGAGATCAATACAGGCATCAGGAAATTGTTTAAAATCAGCGTTGAGAACTTTGACCGCCACATACATATCCCGATCCCGGACTTCTTCTTTACGTAGATCCCGGGCCTTGTAAACGATCCCCATACCGCCTCGTCCAAGTTCATCCTCCAAAACGAAACGATTATTCAGAACCTCCTCTGTTACAGGAGGAACCAATGAATCACGAGGCTTAATAATAGTTTTATCGATAGAGGGAGTTGATTGACCGGTTTGTTTCTGGTGACAGGAAGCATCTAACGTTGCAAATGCCTGAGGTGACAAAAGACCACTATGAAAATGATCCGCAATTAGAATGGAGATGGTTTCAGTTTGTTCCGGGACTTTGGAAAGATAGGCCGCAAGTCTGGTCTGCAGACTATCCAGATCCAATTCATCGGCAATAAATGCTTCCAGATCAAGGCTAAAATCGACAGTAACGTCAACCATTTTGGCAACCAACATGAAATAGATTCTAAACGATCATAAACTTGACTCTTCAGCCGCAGCCAAATAAGGCATCCTGGACGTCACAAACTGTTAACTGTAGATACTTATAACCACCGAACAACCACCACGGTAATATTATCGCGGGCCTGACGGCTTAGAGCTAGATCGATCAATAATTGAGGAGTATCATAGAACTCAGCTTGAGTAAACAGACGGCAAATTTCAGGTTCAGTCACTTCACCAGTCAAACCATCACTGCACAATAGATAAAGATCATTTCTTTGGGCTGAGAACAACACAGTTTCGGCTTTAAGTTCAGCTTCTGCCCCTAACGCCTGGGTTACAACATTGCTTACCTGGCTTTTGACCAGCTCTTCACGACTGCCCTGACCATTACGAATCATCTCATTGACCAGAGAATGATCCCGGGTTAACTGGGTCAGCACCCCGGCACGATACCGATATAAACGGCTGTCACCGGACCAGACCGCCGCACACTGATCTCCTATTGCCAGCATAACTACCACGGTGCTCCCGATAACTGCATCCGGAGATAAACTATGAGCCATAGCCACAAGTCTGCTATTGGCCTGTTCCAGACAACCAACAGTTTCAGCTATAAAAGCAGCCAGATCTTTATATACACCACCTTCAGGAAAAGTAATATCATTTAAAGCGACAACCGCTGTCTGACTGGCCACATCCCCCGCATGATGACCACCCATACCGTCAGCAACCGCCCACAAACATATATCAGGTCGTTCCAGAAAGGCATCTTCATTAATTTTTCTAACCTTTCCCACTGCGCTCAAAGCGCAAGAATACCATTGACCTAAACCACCAACACTCAACCCTTCCTGACCGCAAATTGACGGAAAACTAAAAAGATTACAATTTTCCGGGGAATTTGAGTCATCACCCTGCGGCTGGCCTGCCGTTACTGTTGAACCAGTCAACAGTAGCAGAGCCGAATCGGGCAATCCCTCTAACAGAAAAAAAGATGGTTTAACCAATTCCGAGCCGGAAGAACTCCAGATAGTGCGACCCGATGAATAACAATCTGATAACCACTGCTTAAGTTGCGACTGTATATTGTTTTCAGAGGATTGGTTATTGTTCGCATCTGCGAGGTCAACAGATGAAGTCGTAAATGGTGAATGCAAAAGTTGCAGGTTGCGATCAAACAGATCCAGGTCAGCGGCATCATCAAGAACCGTCAACAACAGATTCTCCACTTTTTCTAGCCACGGGATACTGGCTAGAAAAAGAGAATCAAGATGATTCGAGTTACCCACCGGAGCTGCCACAGTCAAAGGGAAATATCGACCTGCCTGATCGACACTCGGCATCAAGACCCCGATCCAGGCACTTTCACCACAGACACCCGCACTTAAACCGAACCGCCACAACGGGCTTGACAAATAGATATCAACCCACTGTCCAGACAGTTGTTCCTGACTTTTAACCAAGGCCTGCTGCAACCATGCATCCCAAGACCGAACAAACTGAGGGGGCAACCGACGAACAACAAAATCACCGCGCATAGGCAGCTTGCCGAAAAAACCGGGTACGCAGGGTAGCTCAGTCATAGTGAATCGGGGCAGCGAAATTTATGCAATTCAGGCAGATTAAAAGGATTAATAACGCTGGGAGCCTGAAGCTCGTAATTTGCGGTATAACCTTCAACCTGAAAAGTAACCTGGAAACGATCTTTCAGTGACGTTTTTGTCAGATTGGAACGATCCAACAACCTGAAAAATCCCCATGGACCGGGAAACTGACTACTGATTTCCTGTTGATCGGCAAGGCGGCGGAAAAGCAGACGAACACCGCTACCCGGCCGGGCACCCGGCCATTTGAATGATGATGTCAATCGCGGGCCATGACGATATTTAGTGTGTTGGTTACCTATAAATATGGAGAAAGTATCTATGGTTTTGTCTAATTCACTCGGTAACAGTGCAAACTCTATCGCCAGTTGCCGCCCCCCATTCGAGAAAAAGGCGTCACGAATCTTAGCCGCATACTGGAATTGACGCAGCACTCGAGATGACAAATTAATGTGTGAGTTATTCTCTGTAATCAAACGCCATTTCGATCCACTGGTATCGACAAACGATTTAAGGTGTTGTGTAAAAAAGGTATCAATAATCCCGTGTGGAGCAAAAAAACGACTGAAATCAGCAGTTGTCATTGCATTTGGACTATCGACAAACAGAGGATAGCGCCCTTTAAGGCCCTCTCTGTAGAGTTGCGTAACATCCCGGCGCCAGATAACATTCAATTTTGCCTTGGCCGTATCCAACATCAATTGCCATCCTGATGATGAGAGGGTCAACAACCAGTTGTCTACCGGTTCCGGCAGGCGCTTAAATGCCAGATTCGCTTTACTAATGACATCCATAGTACCCATCTGCCCCATTCTTTGACGGGCTAGTTGCAAAGCTTGCTCCTCAGTACTGGCACCATTGGTAATCTGAATCAAAATATCACGAATCTCATTTAAGTGAGACAGAATACCGGCAATAGGTGGAGGTGTCTTACCCGATTGTTCTACCAACCGGTTCAATGGGTAAAAATGTTGTGCCAAACGCTCCAGATTATGCTCTCCTGACTGATTGAGCCAAGCTTGTTGGGTCTGGGTTGATGCGCTGAGTCGCGTGGACTCAGTAAGATTTTCACCACCCTCAACCAGATTGGTGTTATGGGCTACAGCTTGTAATAATGGCAATAAAGGAGTGTCCGAGCCTGTCAACAAGTCCAGCTTGGCGATGGTCGCAGTAATGGTTCGTGGCGAATTAACCTGTAGATTCTGCAACAAACTATCCCATCGGTTTTCATATTCAGCAAAATAGAGTTTTTGCAAATCTCCGTATAAACGATCAAGGTCACTATTTATAGCGGCCGGACGTTCCATAACCCAGTCATCCTGCAGCGCTTGTTCCACTAATCCCATCCCTTGGGAAACAAAGACTTCATTATATCCCTTACGGGTAAACAATCCGGGAATCATCTGGGTCGCTAGCGGTTGCCCGTCTTTGGTAATAAAGATATCCTGAGCAGCAACGGATATCGCTGTCAGCAGATTAACATCATAGTTATGGTGAGCTAGCTGTTCTCCTTTTAAGTGAGCATAGATTTGCTGACTCAAGGGTATTTGAGACAATTTCTGCCTGGCTTTAGCGATAATATCCAGATCAAGAGCAACCGGTTCGTAGTGGTAGCGTAACAAGTTAGCTGTATGATGGTTTAGTTGCAAACAAAGTTCAGGATAATCATGAAAAGTTCTTTTCCAACCAAGATTGATCCATTCCCCGGCAAATTCCACATCTATTCTTCGAGGATCCCCCATCATCAGGTACACTTTAAGCAGATCATACAGGGTACGCAGACCCACTTGACTATCAGTACGATAGAGGGCTGCCTGCAATTGCCGACCGAGTCGATTAAGTATCTCCGGCAACAATTCACGCTCAAGCCTCTGGTTGTAGACATCACTGATACCGGCCTGCAATTTTTCCGACTGCGAAAGCCCCATCCTCTGCATCCAGGTAGAGGTATTATAAGGTACCAGCATAGTTTCAAGCAAATCCAACCGTTTGACTGTGGTTTGCAAGCGATCTCTGGGTGTATTATTTGCCAATGCAATTGTTTGATATTCAGTTATCTGACGATTCGTGGCCGCCAGGGCTGACCGATTATGAATAAAGCTAAGTGACCAGAGGATGATAATAGTAACTGTCAATGCGGCCAGAGCAGCATACCCGAGACCGTACAACCAACGTCGCCGCCGCTCAACCCGGGGATTTGTCCCGGCCAGGACTGCTTCTGGAAAAATAACTTCTTTCAGCAAACGGGTAATAAAAAAACTTTTTCCCCGACCACTGAAAATCGGCATCTGCCGACGATCCATACCATAGGTTGATGCCAGCACACCCATGACCCGGTCAATCGGGGTTCCTTCCTGGGTTCCGCTGGAGAAATAGACCCCTCGTAGCATCGGCTTTATCTCCAGACGATTACTATCAAAGGCGTGCTTGAGAAAGTCATTTATTCGAGGTTGAAGTATAGCAAATTGTTGTGTAAATTTGAGAATCAGGCTGCGGCGATAGACATCGCGTTCACTATTGATGCGGGCTAAAGTCCAACTATCCAGGCGCTGCATAAGTTTATCAAAAGCTTGTTTGAAGTAAACCTGTAAATCAAATGATTGATCGCTGTCACTGTCCTGAGGCAACGTATCACCCCAGACCTGAACCCGCTCTTCCTGACTCAACTCTGCAAAAAATTCATTGAATCCGGCAATCATGTCAGTCTTGGTAAAAATCAAATAAACAGGAAACCGGTTTCCCAACTCGCGATACAACTCTTCGATACGTCGGTGCAAAGCCCGGGCCCTCTCTTTCAGATCCTCATCTGTAAGAGTCATCATTTCGTCCATACTCATAGCTAAGAGTACACCATTAATCGGTTGCCGAGGCCGACTTTTTTTGAGTAGCTGCAAAAAACCATGCCAAGCAGTTTCATCAACTTCCCGTTGACTGTCCTGACTGGTATAGCGACCGGCAGTATCAAGAAAGATTGCTTCTTCGGTAAAAAACCAGTCACAATCTCGCGTTCCACCGACACCCTTAACCGGCAACCCGGTCTGCCGTTCACCTAATGGGAATTTTAAACCGGAATTCTGCAACAACGTAGTCTTGCCGACACCGGGACCGCCGATAATAACAAACCAGGGCAATTCATAGAGGTAGGTTTTGCCGCGTTTGCCGGTTCTACTAGAACTTTTTAGATTTTGTAACTCTTCACGAAAGGTTTGCCGTAAGAGAGCTAATTGATCTTTTTTTGCACTCGCAAGGGAAACCTCTTCAGCTTTATCGGCCTCACTGAGTTTTTCAACCAGTTGCTTATCTTTTTTAAGGGCTCGCATCTGGGAGAATAAAAGGCTGCAGACCCAGCTTCCTGAAACTACGAAAATCATCAATAAGCGGTGAAAAGGCGAAGCCAGTGGAGATCTGCCGCCAAAGGACAACAGGGGGCCGAAAAACCAGGCCAGCAGGCAAAAAGCAATAATCCCCAAAAACTGGATAACCCTCCGGCTTTTACAACATGCTTTAAGAAATTTCATCGATTACCTCACCAGAATTTCCACTCGTCGATTACGAGCCCGATTATTTGCAGTGGTATTTGGAACTATCGGTTCCAAAGCCGCCCGACCTTTGAAACCAATACGATCAGAAGATATCCCTGCAACTTTCAGGAATTCAGCTATGTTCCGGGCCCGGGCATTGGATAGATCCCAATTTGAAGGAAAACGAGCACTGAAAATAGGTTGATCATCAGTATGCCCAACCACCTCTAAAAAATTCGTATCATCTTGAAATTCGGTGACGATCATCTTTAAAAGTGGGTGAAATTCTTTCCGTATCTGGGCTCTACCCGAAGGAAAACTTCCGGAAATCCGGATAATCGGCCCATCCAGAACTTCAACGATACCCAACAAAATCTCTTTTGCCAGCAGAGTTCTCAAACGTTCTACCAGCCCCGCCTGTTCCACTTTTACCGGTATCGCTCGCTTGCTAACAACCTTATGCTCATAACCTTTGGCTTGGCCCAGAACTGTCAGGGAAGTAAAAGTTCGATTCGAAGGCTCTTTAAGCAGAAAAGCAAAACCAAAATAGACCAACATCAAAAACACTCCGACAACTGCTACCATTACCCATAGAGGAACATACTTGGTCAACAGGTTTCGAGAATCACGAATACCCAGCCAATGGGGTGACAATTCTCGTTCTGGAGGTTCTCTGATTTCACGAATAGTAAGATAAAGTTCCTGATGTAATTGCTCCAAAGCTCGATGACCATCTGCCGAGACTCGAAATTTCCCCTCAAACCCCAGGCTCAGACACAAATAAGCCAATTCAAGTACGGCCCCATACTGGGTCGGCCGCTGCATAAATTGGTTCAAAATTATAAAAAATGTCTCACCTCCCCACGCTTCATCGTGAAAACGCACCAGCAGACTGTTATGCCCCCAGGCACTCTGAGCCCCCCATGGGGTATTGAGAACCACTTCATCAATCAGGGAGCAGAGAAAATAACTACTACTATTTATCTGTTGATCAGGATAGCCCTGCTGGCGGGTCTGATTCTGGAATTTAGTAATTTCTCCGGTAACCCGATCCTGCAGGGCGGCTACATTTTCACAGAGCGCTAAATTGCGTAGTTCGACAACCAGTGAGAGAAGAGGCCCGGCGAGAATCCGTAACCCATTCGTGTCATCGTGTGTCAAATCACGGTACAAGGCATCATCAGCCGGTTGCCAGGACGCAGATGGCAGTGGCCCGGGCTGACGACTGGCCGGTCGCCGGCCGCCTGGGTTGGGGCGAATAACTGTTCTGGTTGCCTCATCAAAACCTGAGAACTGATCGGGTCGGCTCATCGTATCTACTCCTCTCGAATTGCCCACAATTCAAGTTTAAGGCCTGGAAATTTGCCCCCGATATAGATGGCAAACCCTGCAGATCTGTGCATTTTTTTCCACAGTTCACCCTGCTTCTGCATATGAAAATAGGTATAGCCGGCATGATAGGGAAGCTGCTGCGGAGCAACCGGAAGCGGCTCGATCAAAATCCCCGGCAGGTGAGAACGAACCAGTTGTTGAATCTCTTCCCCCGGACCGATTTTTACCTGTGGAGGAAATTGTTCGAGGAGCGACTGCGATGGTATTTCGGCCGTAACCGCCAAAATAAATTCAGCGTTATCAAGCAGATTTTCTTCCGGCAGACGGGCCCCGTAAATACCAAATTTAGCTTTAATCAGCGGGATCTTGGTAACGCGCTGAACGGTATCAAGGAGACAGTAATGACGCAGTTGATCCATTAAAGGCGTTAACGTAGCATAAAGATCATCATGATCATAAGAAGGCAATTCGCCAACTAATTTCCCATCCTGGAAAAAAGTTGCCATCTCACCGGCCAATTGAATTATTAAACGGTAAAACTCTTCCGGATGTACTCCGTTAAGCCCAACCAGATGGTTAAGCAGCGGCTGGTAGCGATTCATCAATTGCAGATGCATAAAATCCGCAGAGTCGGAAACTCCACCGTGATCAGGCCGGGTCAAACGCGATGCCAGATTTTCACCCCGGGCCTGAAGTAAACCGTGGAGTTCACGGAGCAGTACCGATAAAGGAGGAACAGCCTGACAACTAAGACTGGGAGGAATGAATTTTTCATCGAGAAGCACCTGCTGATCTGCACCTGTTTCAAGAATTTTTCCCAACCCCAGGCAGCCGTAGCCAGACCGCTCATCACGTCCCAACAGGAGGCGACTTTTCAGATTACCGATCTGAATGACGGCTGGTCGGTCAGAGCCACAGTTGCAATCCTTAGTCTCACTTTCAGCCACACGAAAACGAGCCAGAGCCTCAGGATGCTCTTCGGTATCATTCTCAGGCACTCCCACCTGCCGTATAGGCAGCCCCAGAAAAACATTTTCATGATGAATCTCACTTGGGATATCCAAAGGCAGAGGTAGCGGATCTTCGTTGGGCATATTAAAGGGCGTACCATCCGGAAAAACTCCCTGACATTCGGCAATCGCCAATTTACCAATTTGCAACAGTTCACGATCGATGGCAACCCGATAAAACCCGTAACCATAAGGCCTGATGGCTGCACACCGGTGGTGGATCAAATTTTCAAAATAGCGGGCATGCTGCTGAAAATGCTGGGGCAGCATGAACATACCCTCAACCCACATTATTTTTCTTTGCCTGCTCATCTGCTGTCCCCTGTTACTAAAAGTTTTTTTTATCTTGCCCGTCAGTACCATAATCAAGAAGTTTGGCAACCTGTTCTTCGAAAGCCTGCACAAAAATCTCATTAAAAAAGTTTTCCAATGCGTGACGACGGATTATCGGATAGCGCTCACAGTACTCATTCCAGCATTTGGCCTTCTTTTGCAAAACCAGACCCTCCTTAAACTTGGCCGCAAAACAATCAGGAGAGAATTTTTCTAATGTATGATTTAACACCGCCTGAACCCCAGCATGCATAGCTAACTGATCATTTTTTAAATCAGTAAATCCTTCACGAACTGCCTCAACCGCAGCAATATACCCAGGGTCATCACGCAAAAGCATACTTTTTATGGCAGCTTCAGCTTGCGGCTTAAACTTCAGCGGATTATTTTCAGTCCGACAAATATGAGTCATACTCGCCCGCATAACATTGCGCTGTTCGGCCCGTGCTTTCAAGGCCAACATCAACCCGTCAACCATCTCCCGGAAAACTTCTCCCAAGAGATGCATAATCGCCGGTAGCTCTTCTGCCGCTACATCCGGTTCATCAACAATCCCGGCCCCCTCCCAAAATGATTTCAGTAGATCAGCTTCACGGTCAGTGGGTGCCGGCACCGGAGGCAGAGACTGAGCATCTGCAGATTGTGCTTCGACAGGTGGCGCTTCGGTAAAGATTCTGTTTGTATCGGCAACAATATCTGCAGTGGGAATATCGATACTGACATCAATACCGGCAGCGGTATTGATTTTGTCGGTTTGTGAAGACAACGATGAGCCGAAGATATCTTCAAGAGCAAAATCATCAGGGATGCCCGCAGGCTCAAGTCTATCTGTAAACCCCGGTGGTTGTGGAGAAGAAGATGATGGAACGGATGGAATATCTGTTGAAAATAGATCACCGCCGGGAGATTCCTCCGGTGGAAGCCAAGCCGGGAGTTCTTCAGCAAAAGTGTTTTCCAATTCAGAAGATCCAGATACCGGATCAATTGAAACGGTGATCTTAAAATCACCGATGGTTAAGTTGTCACCATCATCTAATTGCACCTTTTGATTATGCAAGAAAAGATTTTTACTAGTTAGATCATTGCTGATATCAGTTCCGTTTGCACTCTGATCCGTCAGGAAGTAAACCCCGTCTTCATAGCTGATAACAGCATGAATACTGGACACATAATTATCGGCCAATCTCAGATGAGGGGATGTATCTTTATTTTCAAAAGCACGCCCGATCGATCCTCCAGCTTTTCCGAAAATCACCATCGCATCTTTTGCAAACGGCCCGGCGGCAGAGCTAACAACCGATAATTTTAATTGCATTTCAGGTTCTAACATTAATAATTTTTCCCAATCTCCAATTACCCCAAAGAAAAGTGTGAGTTGCTCTTATTAGTAATCAACGTAACCACTTTATCCCAACACGGGATCCCCTACACTATTTTCGCAAACTTTCAGGGAAACCACCAAGTCGTCCTCATGAATCTAAAAATGCGCTGAGTAATTACTTATTACTGTTTTTCGAATATTCCTGAAATAGTTACCGAAAAAGAAGAAAAGTTAAGATGAGAGTTTTCCGTAATTCTATTTTCTTTTTCCATCTCAAGATTTCTAGATCCACCCGAGTCAAAAGATAAGTGAATTGTACTAGTTCCCGTACTATTCTCCAAAGCCCACGTACCGGTTTTAGAGTCGTCATCACAACCAGTACCAGAACGAGTAGTTAACACATCTGTGAATCTATGATCACTACTCAGAGTTATAGTATCATTCCAAGAACATGTTGTCGTGCCAACTTCTTTTGTTCTCACCCCGAACCACTCTCCAACACACTCCGCGTCAATAGGCTGATCCGGATTCCTACCGTCACAATTTTGGTCAACCCCATCATTGTAGGCCTCTACAGCACCGGGATAAATTGTGGAATCTTTATCATTACAATCCGGCCCTCCCCCAAAATACTCATCACCATAAGCATAGCCATCACGGTCACCGTCAATTCCATCAACGCCATCACAATTCTGATCAACATCATCACCATAATCATCGACAGCACCGGGATTAATCGTGGCATCTCCATCGTCACAATCAGGCCCCGGCTCCGCTGCATAGCCATCACGGTCAACATCAACCCCATCGATGCCATCACAATTCTGATCTATCCCATCACCATAAACATCGGCAGCGCCGGGATGAATTGTGGCATCATGATCATTACAATCAGACCCCCCACCCCCATCACCATCACCATAAGCATAGCCATCACGGTCACCGTCAATTCCATCAACGCCATCACAATTCTGATCAACATCATCACCATAAATATCATCAGCACCGGGATTAATCGCTGCATCATAATCGTCGCAGTCACCTTGGTTTTCGCTGTAACCATCGCCATCATCATCGATATCGCAACCTATATGCACTTTGGGATCATTGTCGTTACAATCGAGCAAACCTGCGGGATAACCATCAGCATCCATATCGGTCAAAACAAATGGTGCTGCCAAACCCGGCAAAACATCAAGCTTTAAACCGTCACTGGAACCATTGCACTGAAAAGCCAATATTTTCTGATCACAACTATAGCCAACATAGCTGGATGCGCTGATATCATAACCTGAAAAAATATCGGCTACAGTTTTTGCAACTTTAGCATGGGATTCAATAAGGATGCTGGCTAAACCTTGAGCCATTCCCTGATTATCAATGGCAAAAAGGGTAAGATTCGCAGCTTCTACACTAAGATTTATAAAAGCGAGCCCGCTCCAACCACCATCGGTTTCGCGTTTTGCAAAAATTCCTCTGGCATGACCGGAGGCAAAGGCATTCAGAGCTCCCATCTGTTTTACGACTGCACTCATTTCCGGATTGGACGGTGCTGAAATAAGGCATTCTGATCCAAATATATTTGTATCCCCATCAGTATCAACCTTCAACCAGCAGTCACCTTCCGGAGCTTTCAAACCTCCTTTCGTATTTAATTGCAAACAAGAATTAGGCTCTTGATCGCAAGTTAGCGAATCATAAGAACTGCCGGCATCAATAGTCAAAGTTTCATTGACAACCAGTTGGCCACCGGCATTAAAGATTTGACATTGACAAGTAGTATTCTCCTCGCCAGGATTGGTAATAACCAAGTTACTATGCCAACCACCGGGGTTATCAGGGTCAGCATTGCAAAAGAGCTGAGGATAGTAAATTGTCACAGCTTTTTGATTTGTGATCGGTAAAGCAGCGGCAATTTCCGAACAGTTGTCAGCATAACTGATTGTCATTAGAAGTCCAATCAAACCACTGGCATCAGCAATAGACAACGTACTAATATCCGGCTGGATCTGACCGTTAAAAAGTTCACGCAGATAACCCCGAAAATGACCATTTCCAGGCAAAACAATCTCTTTCTGACTACCGTTGTCAAAGGTTAAATTGACAATATGTTCGACGCTGTCAGTATTAAGCAGAGAGATTTCTGTTCGCCAAACCTGATTACAAAGGATATGACCGATAACAATTTTACCATTGGCCGGTTCACGCGAAGCCGGTGCTGCCGCCCGTAAAATTCCTTTATAGGTCCATTCACTGAAAGCAACAAGGGCTGAATCACCATCATCAAATGTACAATAGGCAATTTTATCGGGAGCACCCAACTCTTCGATGGAACCAACCATAAAAGTTTCACGTCCGTTCGCCGGTATTGCCACAGACGTGCTCCCTAACAATTCACCACTTTTGGAATAAGCCTTGAAAACACCGGCAACAGGGTCATTTTCATTCTTAGGGTTAACTACACCAATCATCGTCTGCCAACCGTTACTACAAACTACTCCGGGGAAATAGAGAGGATTAGCCACAGCAATATTCGCGTTAAAAAGCATCAGGGCCAGCAGAAAAAATATAGATCCTGTAAAATATTTTAGTTCTCTTTTCATTGGCTCTTCTCCTTTTTCTAATTGCCGCACAATTATTATTACACAACTATGTATAAATTTAAGCATCTTTTCTAACACGGACTTGGCCCGCAAGTTAGTGCTCTGATCAGAGCACTAAAATTCACATTAATTGCTTCTTTCAATAATCGGAAAATCTTCACCATGGGAATTGGCCAGTGGTTGTTGTTCCGGCAGAGCGAAGTTTTCGATCAATACCGGCATCTGGGTCTCAACATAACTCATAATCTCAGAGACAGAAATACTGCCATCAGCCGGATTTCTATCAGCCGGCCCCTGCAGACCCTCAAGCATAGAGTAGGTAAACAGTCCGTGCCCTAAACGTCCAAATTCTCCGGCATACTGGCTTTTGGTTGAGGCTGAAAAGACATGAATACCGGCCAGACGTGAAAGCAACGCCATCGATCGATGGTTTTCAAAATCAGCAAAAACATCTACCAGAGCCCCGGACTTACAAGCATCAATCACCAGAAAAACCCGCCGAGCGCCTATGCCAGCGATATATATTTCCAACAATGACGAGGACAGGGCACTTTTTTTCAGCCAGTTGGCATTTTCCGGGTGTCTAAGATCATACGGAATAAAAAACCATTCGTCAGCCAGGGTTTCTCCATGACCTGCCAGATAGATAATAACCGTATCCTGCGGCGGCAGTTGCGCCAGTGCAGCAAGCTGAGCATTAATAGCTGAACGACTGGCAGAACTGTCATAAAGATGGTGAAAGATAATTTCACTATAAACCGGATTCTTCTTCAACAGCAGAACTTTACCGATCTCCTCGGCATCCTGACGGGCATAATGCAGATTAAGATGCTGGTTGTCATATTTACTGATACCAACTGTTAGAATGTGCAGTCGCGGCCGGAGAGCCGGCCAGTCAGCATTGACAATTGTAACATCAGGCTCACTCTCTATCAAATTATTATTGCGGGCAACCGCCTTGAAACAATTGGCACCGGACAGCAGAGTCAGCCGGTAGCTCTTAAAAAATTCGCCCTTCTTTTCTCCATTTCGGTTCACAGCATCTTTATCATCAACAATGTTCCCATTATGATAGAGACGAATATCTTTAAGGCCATAATCCTGATCTACAGCCTTAAGAGTTATCTTGATTTCATGCTCATAGGTTTTTATGTTTTTTTCAGGTTTGACAATGCTGACCAGAGGCGGCAAAGGAAAACCTTGCTTTTGCTCAGCAATAACCGGTGCACCCTGGAGTGGTTCCGGCATTTCTCCAGCCAGCAGATGACCTAACAGCGCCGGCTGATAATAACGGGCAATAAAACCATCAAGAGTAAACTCCCGCTCATCACAAAACCAGCTCAAGGCTGCAAGGTGATCTTCCGGAGCATCTTTCAGAGTACCATCAAAACAACCATTGGCAGCCAGAACACCCCATCCCTCATTCAAGACTATAAGTTTTGCCGCCACTTTACCATCTGAAAGTGTGCAAAGTTTCAGGGTATGATCCTGACCGGCAACCAGAAAATATTTCTGACCCGGGATTCCAGAAATACCATTTAACCGCCCATCATTTTCGGATGCAAAAGGTGCTAATAATTTACCTGATGGTATCTCCCATTTATAAACGCTCCCATTGTGATCGCAACCGAGAAGATATGGAGATTCGGCGGTTACAAATGTAAGCCCGGTCAATAAACTTTTTGCTGAATCGGTTTTGGAGGAAACAGAGGAGAGGGGGTTATCCTGCGAGAGATCCACAATGTAAATTCGGCCATTCTCACAACCGGCTGCCATCATTAAGCTGTCAGGTAAGACTGCAAGTGAGCTTATGTGAGAACTGGTCTGGCCGACAAAGTTTACTTCTTCTTTCTGCCAATCCCAGATCTGCAATCGGCCCTTATCACCGACCCCCACAAGCCGGGTGCCATCACCGCTGAAAGCAAGTTGGGAAACACTCTCTTCAAGAGAAAGACTCTTTATTCTTTCCATTCCCTTATCTGGGCCTATCTGCCACAATTCGAGGATATTATCACCGGCCAAAGCTATAAGCATGTGTTTGGGGTGCAGGGCCATAGCTTTTAACGGGTGATCAATTTTTTCACTTTGTCCCGGCCAAAAACGTATACCATTAAAATTAACTACAGTTACAACACCTTCGATGTCTGCTATAATCAACTTCTGGGTATGGGGTACAAAGTTGAAGCCGGTAATCCTGGCCCCGGCAGCAAAACTGTAAAACTTCTGACCGGTCAGCAAATTCCACAAGTGAACCCGGTTGTCTTCTCCGAGCATAACCATGGTTTTACCGTCAGCACTGACTTTTACATCTGCTACTGGAACTGAGTATTTGGAATTAATCCTAAATTTTGGCCGTAGACTCTGGCGAATATTCCTGTGAATTACAGATGTTTGGTGACGAACCGGATTGAATGGACGAGCCTCTGCTGGAATTGCAAGGATAATATATCCCGTAAGTAATAAAACAACAAAACCAGCTACCAAATAAAGTTTTTTCATGAAAAAACTTCCGTCATTTATTTGATTAAAAAAACTGCCCGCTTACAAACTATCTCACAGTATATAATTCCACTCGTCGATTATCTTCAGCATAAGGGTCAGGATCAACTGGGTCACTTTCCCCTCGACCAGACCAGGAAAAGCGTTCTTCTGCTACCCCGCAATTGGCAACAAGATAATTCTTAACTGCCAGAGCCCTTTTTTCTGATAGGTCTAAATTGTATTTTTTCTCGCCTGAAGCATCTGTATGGCCTTCCAGATCAAAATGAAATGTCAGCAACCGTTCAGTCTGCATGGCCTTACCGATCACATCAAGAACTTTTGCTGATTCGGGTTTTATCGTCGCAGAATTAAGATCGAAATGAACCCTGATAGTGCCAGTCTTTCTTCTGAACTCATCCGGTTTAAGTGCCAAGGAATCCACCAGCGTATTTAAGTCAGGAATATTGTTTTCAGTAACAACCAATGATTCAGCGAGGGACGACCCCACCATTAGGAATAAGAAAACAACAATCAGTAGAGAGCAACTACTCCTTTTCATCGCAAAAACCTCCTAATGCGGGAATAAATCCGCAACCCAATGGGAGCCTCTTTAGCCCACAAATAAGTACTCTTATCAGAACATTTACTTGTTAAAAAAAACAAGTAAATAACCTGTAAGGCACTAATCAAAAAAATTAACGTCCGGGTATCATTTTCAGTAATCCGGGCCACACTGACTGCCAGCAACAATGGTGATCAAATTGTTCTTTCGCAACAATTTTTACTAATTTATTGTCTGGCAAGGCATCGACATATGATTGAACCACCTCCTGTGACACTATTTGATCACGACCTCCAACAAAATGAATTTGCGGAATATTCTTAAGTTTTGCCCCAAATTTTTTGGGCTCAAGCGAATCTTTCAGGGGTGTAACTTTATGTTCTGCACACCATAATCGATGATCAAGGTTAGAGGCTACAGTCGCCAGCCAGACAACATCATCGCGCCGGGCCGCAAGCAAGGCCGCAATCACTCCGCCTCCGGAATAACCTACCAACCCAATTTTGTGAACCTGCACTCTCTTTTTTATGCGGTCGATTGCTGCCGTATAAGCTCTAACTACTTCTTCTGAATAACGAGCCAGCGACCAGTATGCCGACCGGCAGTGAGGATCTTCATTCCTTTGGAACTGCCCCGGTCGGGCTAGGTAGAGAATCCTCGCCGACGAATCTTTAAGTGCCAACCATAAAGCCAGTGGCTGTTTTGGAGTCGGGTCACATGCCAATTCGCCCTTTCGATGCCAGGCAGCACCATCACCCTCGATATAAACAGTAAGGGTATCTTGAGGACAGTTCTCGGTTTTAACCGCACCATAAAGAATAAATTCTTCAGTCTTAAAATGAACCTCTTCAAAACCGGCCTGTAACGCAACCTCAAAACATTGCCGGTTATTCTTAAAATGAATACATGCTGGCAGTATCAATATACTGCACACCAAAAACCCGACAGTGACAAACCATTTCAATTACTACCTACCTGTCAAAATTCATAGCGCAGATTAGCGGTAACTGAATATTCATCGTAATCGCTGCGACCCAACACAACTCCACCTTGAATATCAGCACTGAAACCATTATCCAGATAAAATCTAACCCCGGGATTTATCTC
>JAOZKP010000562.1 GCA_029935295.1 bacterium
ATCAACTCTCGCATATAAAATGGTTTAACCAGCGCCGCACAAAAACCATACTCGCCGAAATCAGCCATCACGGAATCGTTAGAATAACCACTGGAAACAATGACTTTTACATCCGGATCAATTTTATGAATATCTTTTACGGCATCTTTTCCGCAAAGCACGATTTTAACCTTTGACAAGCACAGTTAACCAGTGTTATTACGTACCCATCATGGCACAAATACTAATAATTGATGATGACATATATGTTGCGGAGACGCTCTCAGCCCTGATAGTGAAGCTTAACCACACTCCGACAACCGCCTTAACCTTGAGTGACGGCTTAAAGCTGGCGCTGGCAACAGATTTTGATCTGATCCTGCTGGATGTCTCGTTGCCGGATGGCGATGGCATTAAGGTCATCCCCCAGCTAACCACGTTACCGCAGCGCCCCGAAGTTATTATAATTACCGGTTTTGGTGACACAAACGGTGCTTCCCTGGCAATTTCCAATGGCGCCTGGGATTATTTAATCAAAGGCGACTCCCTCCATAATATAAGACTCTCCCTGGAACAAGCCTTACGTTTTCGTGAAGCCCGCAAACAGCAACCGGAAACAATTTCTTTGAAACGGGAGGAGTTGGTAGGTGAAACTCCGGCGATGCTTAACCTCCTGGACTTTATCGCCAAAGCTGCGACCGGCTCAGCGGACATCCTGTTGACCGGCACTACCGGCACCGGTAAAGAGATCGCCGCCCGCACGATTCACAACAACAGCCCCAGACAAAAACAAAATTTCATTGTCGTAGACTGCGCCGCACTACCCCTGAATTTAAGTGAAAGTATTCTTTTTGGCAGCAGCCGGGGCGCCTATACCGGAGCTGACCGGGATCGTATGGGCCTGGTTGCCAAAGCTGATGGTGGCACGCTCTTTTTTGATGAAATCGGCGAACTCAGCCTCGAACAGCAAAAAGTCCTGCTCCGGGTTCTTCAGGAAAAAAGTTACCGGCCTCTAGGTACATCAAAGGAGATTAAAAGTGATTTTCGCCTGATCGCTGCGACCAACCGAGACCTCCAATCAATGGTCACAGAGGAGAGTTTTCGCGGTGACCTTTTCTACCGGCTTAATGCCCTCAACTACACTCTGCCGACACTCCAGGAGAGACGGGAAGACATTGAACTGTTGACGATCTATTTTATCAATAAGCTCTGCAAAAAATCAGGTTCCGCAAGCAAAGGGTTCAGTCCCGATTTTATTGCAGCTCTGCTGTCTCACAATTGGCCCGGCAACATCCGGGAACTAAGCCAAACTATTGCCGCAGCAATTACCCTCGCCGGCCGCGAAGCAACCCTCTACAGCCAGCACTTAGACAAACATTTAAGAATAAATCTCACCCAACAAAATCTCCCCCCTGCTAACATTCTCCAACCCCAATCAGACAGCATTGACAACCTGAACCCGGCAGCATTACCAACCTTGGCCGAATTCAGAAAGACCCAGGAACTCGAATATTTCACCCGCCTGCAAAATCAACACCGACACGATTTCAAAGCCGCATTAAAAACTTCCGGTCTCTCGCGCTCCCGCTTTTATAATCTCTTAAAAGAGTATAACCTTTCATTTGATTGATGGCGTCGTAAAAAGTTCCGATCTACGCCCGCAGGAAGTGCCCTTAGGGTGCCAGTTGTTGCGTCTCA
>JAOZKP010000563.1 GCA_029935295.1 bacterium
ATGCCGCCGATTGCCGGCGGCGCCCAAGTCACCGAAATCCTCACCCAAACCGCAGCCGAAGTTTTCGGCGGTGCTTTCTTCGTTGAAGAAAACCCACTTAAAGCCGCTGACAAAATGGCTGAAATTATCGATGAAAAACGGCAGGCTTTAGGGATTAGCTAATAGACTTGAATTTGTATTTTCCAGGCTGAAAAATGGGCAAATATTTTGCCACAGACCCACACAGACTCACACGGACAAAAGCTTGACTGTCTGCGTGCGTCCTTGTGGGTCTGTGGCTACAAAAGATTTTTACTCTCGGTAGCACAGGATTGAGATTATGAAAAAACGCCATCTGATTATCGGAGCGGGCAATGCCGGTCTGAGTGCGGCGGCAGCAATCGCTCGCCTTAAACCTAAAGATGAGATTGAGATCATCTCGGATGAGCCCTGGGCCCCCTACTGCCGTTGCCTCTTAACCTATTATCTGGAAGGTAAAATCTCAGAGGAACGGCTCTTCTCTTGGGGAAAAGAAATTATCCACAAAAACCGTCTCGATTATCACCAGAATGAACGGGTTATCAGCGTCGACACCGAGAACCTGACGATTGAATGTGAGAGTGGTCGCAAAAGCCGGGCTGACACAATCCTCATCGCCACCGGCGGCCGGCCGCTTAAACCAGATTTTCCCGGAGCTGATCTCCCCGGGATTTTCACATTAAGAACCTTCAGCGACGCTCAGGCAATCCAAAAGAGACTTAAACCCGGTGGCCGTTGGGCCGTGGCCGGAGCCGGGCTGGTCAGCATAAAAACAATTGCCGCCCTGCGGCAACACGACATTAAAATCGACCTCTTTGCATCTTCAAACCGGATTCTCTCCCAGGTTCTCGATCCCTATTCATCCGACCTCGCCGCCACGAAACTTGCTGAAAACCAAATCGAAATTCATCTTAACGAAGAGATCACCGCCGCCGAACCCGCCGCTGACAACCAATTGAAAATCACTACCAGCTCAGACCGCGAACTTCTGGTTGACGGTCTCCTTTACGGCAAAGGAGTCGCGGCCGCACACCCGCTTGATAAAAACCAAGTCGTCGACAATTCCAGCCAAGACAATTGGAGTGCAGATCAAAGCAAACTACCAAACCCCTGGCAACAGATGCAAAACGGCATCAAAGTAAACTCCCAACTTGAATTTCAGCCGAATATCTATGCCGCCGGGGATACCGCCCGAATATTCGATCTTGCCCGCAAACAGACCGACCGCCTGCCGCTCTGGCCGCTGGCCGGAGAACAGGGTCTTTTCGCCGGTCACAACATGACCGCAGCAACGCCCAATTCAAACCGCCACTACCCCGGCGGCGTCAGCTGCAACTCCTTCTCCCTCTTTGGCCTCGATTTCATCAGCGCCGGCTACCGCGAAATTCCAACCGATGACCGCAACTGGCACAGCCGAAAACAAAAGCAGGCAAAGTTCTACAGCCGCCTCAATTTCCACAAAAATCAACTCAAAGGCTTCATTCTCTGCAACGCAAACCCTGATAACATCAACAGCCTGAAAAAGTCCGGCCCCCTGCTCGCCAGAATCAAACGGGAAGCCCTGTAAACCACCTTCGTCCTGATGCGGGTTTTGTCGTCATATGTGAATTAACTCCGGCCGTAAGAGAGATCTTGCGGCCGTTTTGTTTCTGTATTA
>JAOZKP010000564.1 GCA_029935295.1 bacterium
TAGTGTCAGACCGAAAACCCTATATGGGGGCGGTCGGCAATTTGAATTTTTCTGTCCAGCGGACGTCAAGCTACTCGATTAACTCGAAAAGTGAATGTTTTTGTTGCCTGCAGCCGACAAATTTAGGTTTGGCACAGAAATTAAGCGTACTTATCCCATAAGGGAAAATCCAAATAACGTATTGTGTAAATTAAGCTGCTTCTTGGAGTTTCTTTTTTCGCAGTTTTTTTAATTCAATTTGGCGTATTTTTACTCCAAGCTGTTGAATGTTTCGGGCCAAAACTGCCATAGAAACATAACGTTCAAAACCGTCAATGCCATGGTCTGGGCACATATCCAAGCCATGTACTTCCAGGGCGTTAATTGCGGATTCTATTGCGGAGTGCTGATGCCGCTTGTTGATGAAATCTTCTGAATACTCTCTTTCTTTGTCAGATTTTGACAGTCTTCCTTTTTTTGGGAGGACTACAGTATTCAACATGTCGCGCAATTTGTCTTGATTGGCGGGAGAGTGAAATCCCTTGTCAAAACTACATGAATTCAGTTTGGGAAATTTCTCAAGGGTTTGTCCCACCATGGAAATCGCAACCTGATCATCCGTTTGTTTTTGCATGACCATGTGGTGTAAGATGAAACCATGCTGATCTTCAAGAACGCATACTTTTAAGCCAAGTTCAACCGGAACTCCAGCTTTACCTTTACTGATCCACTCTGTATGCTGTTGAAAAATTGAAAATACTTTTTCATTATGTGGTATCTTTTTACCTTCGATGACACGCCTGCTGATCTGATCAATTTGTCTCTCAGCATGTTGCATATACCCTTTAATTTCCATTATTTTCACAGAAATATGGAGGGAAGCAAGATCGAATGGAAGAGAATTTAGATCAATGTTTTCTATAATTGATAAAGCTCTAGCTAAAAATTCTTGAGCTTTATCAATATATTCTTGATGGGCTTCGATGATCTGTATTTCACGCAATTCCATTTTTTCAGATTTTGTTGATGTTGACCGTTTTAACTGTTGAGCTTTTCGAAAAAGTTTTTTTATGGTTTTGAGGTTATGCTTGCTTTGTCTCCAGTCGGAGAGATTTAACAATACGCACAATGCCGCAACGAGTGTGACCACTTTGCGGATAGCATCGTAAAGCAAATTTATATCGGTAGGATAATGGACGTTCGTTTCAACCACAAACGAGTCACATCTTCCTTCTAATTTTTCGTTATCTTTTTTTTTACAAGTTTGTGCCCGGCTTCAACCACAATCTCGTTGATTTTATTTAATGTTTCAGGTGTCAGTAGGCAAACATTATCTTTGAGAGTTTGTAGTTTATATGTCTGATCATTATCAATAAAACCATGACCAAGCATTTGACGTAAAGTTTTATGATTATTTGCCATTTCTTGAAGACGATCATAATCCCAGTTTAGATTTAATCGTAACACGCCAAGAGTAAGGATTTTCCATAAATCCATACCAGGACGACCATTATTGTGATTCTTGTCAGGAGAAATGGTCTCCTCAAGAACGGAGAATACCTGTTCTCGTATTTCAATATTTGTATAAATGTACTGCAACCCCAACAATAACGGCGGGATATCATCTCGAGTTGTAAGGTCTATGTTGATTTCAGAAATTGGGGTTTCACCAAATTTTAACTGAGGATTATGTGT
>JAOZKP010000565.1 GCA_029935295.1 bacterium
TACAATTCAGCGATGTCACTGTCGATCCGACCACCGGATCGGTGACGCTGCGCGCTCTGTTCCCGAACCCTGACGGCACATTATTACCGGGAATGTTTGTGCGGACGATTATCAACCAAGGGATCAACGAGCATGCCATCCTGGTTCCACAACAAGGCGTATCTCGCGATCCGAAAGGCAATCCTTTTGCATTAATCGTCGACGGTGAGAATAAGGCGGCCTACCGTCCTCTCACTTTAGAAAAAGCTATTGGCGACAAATGGATCGTCAATACCGGCTTGGCCGCCGGCGATAAAGTGATTGTTGAAGGGCTGCTAATGCTCCGTCCTGGCACCCAGGTCAATGCGACTCCGTTTCAATCAGGGGCAACCACAAGCGGTGCGGTTCAACCGTCTGCTGCAGCGAAATAACGGGGGCGACTAATGTTTTCAAAATTTTTTCTTGCCCGACCGGTTTTCGCCTGGGTTATTGCCATTATTCTGATGACCGCCGGTGGACTGGCTATATATAACTTGCCGATCTCACAATATCCACCCATCGCACCGCCAGCCATCGCCATCGACTCTTTTTTCCCGGGCGCTTCAGCTGAAACGGTGGAAAACACCGTGACCCAGATCATCGAACAAAAGATGACCGGCCTGGATGATATGATCTATCTGTCGGGTGAAAGCAATTCATCGGGTTCTTCACGGCTTAATTTGACCTTTGCCCCAGGAACCGATCCTGATGTCGCCTGGTCCAAGGTGCAGAATAAGCTGCAACTTGCTATGGCCAGTTTACCCGATGTGGTGCAACGATCCGGGGTCAAAGTGAGTAAATCGACCAAAAACTACCTGATCATCATCGCCTTAATTTCCGAAGATGGCAGCATGGACGGCAACGACCTGCGTGATTATGCCCAGTCCAATCTGGAAAAAATTCTTTCACGCGTGCATGGAGTCGGTGAAGTTGAAAGTTTTGGCACCCAACACGCTATCCGTGTGTGGACCGATCCCGATAAATTAACCAGTTACAACTTGACCATGGAAGACGTCATTATGGCGTTGCGGTCTTATAATGTCGAGGTCTCGGCCGGGCAATTCGGCGGTGCTCCAGCAACCGTCGGTCAACGCTTGAATGCTTCCATTATCGTCCAGCATCTGTTGCAGACTCCCGAGCAATTTGCCGCTATCCCCATCCGCACCAACCCTGACGGCTCGGTGGTGCGGATTAAAGATATCGGCATGGTGGAAATGGGTACCGAACGCTCTGATATTATCGCCGACTACAACGGCAAACCTGCTGCTGCCATGGCGATTCGTCAGGCTGCCGGTGCCAATGCCCTCGATACTGCTAATGCTATCAAGCAGAAGATGGAGGAGATGAGTCAATACTTTCCGCCGGGACTGAAGGTGGTCTACCCTTACGATACTACCCCGTTTACCAAGGTGGCCATCGAGGAGGTGGTCAAAACCTTAGCCGAGGCAGTATTGCTGGTTTTTGTCATTATGTACCTGTTTATGGGGACCTTTCGTGCCACGCTAATCCCGACTATTGCGGTGCCGGTGGTACTTCTGGGCACATTTGGGGTATTAGGATTATTTGGTTTTTCCATCAACATGTTGACTATGTTTGGCATGGTGTTGGCTATTGGTCTGCTGGTTGATGATGCCATCGTCGTGGTGGAAAACGTT
>JAOZKP010000566.1 GCA_029935295.1 bacterium
CTGGAGAGAAAAGCCCGCGTCTTCTACCACAAAATAGCCGGAAGTTTCGGGGACACACTACTCAACTCTAAGCAATTAAGTAAAGTCCCCGAAATAGACTAGTTACGCTCTGACCGTTACGGTCTTGACGTAATATTGTCTTGTTATTTTTACATCCCTAATGTATAGTGGCTGTAAATCCGTTCACAAGGAGCCGCACAATATGCCGAGAAGGAATCCTTTTTACCTAAAGGTACTTCCCCTGGATGCACCGTTTTGTAACCGCAGGAAAGAGTTGAAAGAGTTGACTGACTATGGGTACAGCGACACCAGTGTCGTTATATATTCTCCCAGAAGAGAAGGGAAGACCTCTCTCGTCAACAGGGTTCAGAATGAGCTTAGAAAATCAGATACAGTGACGATAAAAACTGATTTTTTCAGTGTCTTTTCGGTTGATGACATAGCTGTCCGTTTCGCGAAAGCGGTTTTTAATGAAACCAGGAAATATGAACCCTGGTATAAAAAAGCGATAGCCGTTTTTCAATCGTTCCGGCCAGCGTTTCAGCCGGATCCCATGACCAACACTCTTTCTTTAACCTTGACCTCTGTTTCAGGAAAAACCGGATTTGATCTGCTTGAGGATGTTCTTGTTTCCATCAAAGAATTGTCGGATTACATAGAAAACCCGATCAATATTTTCATTGACGAATTTCAGGAAATCACGACGTTAAAAGAGTCCGCCAAAATTGAGGGTCTTTTACGAACCTATATGCAGGAAACCAAAGCCTCTTTTTTTTATGTGGGAAGCAGACGGCGTATTCTGTTTGATATGTTCAATAAACGGAACAGACCGTTTTACAAGCTAGCCGTAAATTATCCGATAGAAAAAATTGAAGCCGGAGAGCTTGCTTTCTGGGTGCGGGACCAATTCAATGAATACAGTGTGAATTGTAAAGATGAGTTGGCCGAAAAACTCGTAGGCCTGGCCCACCGGCATATATTTTATGTGCAGAAACTTGGCTTGTTTACATTCAACCTCTCTGGAGATATTGTGACGGAGAGCATTCTTATGCAGGCATATGAAGATATGCTGGAGAGTGAGAAAACGGTTTTTGAAGAATCATATATAAAACCGCTGGCACCAGCCCAGAGACATCTTTTGATTGCCTTGGCCGGGGAGAATACCAAACAACCTTTTTCCAAAGACTTTGTTAAAAGACATAACCTGCCCGCCATCAGCACATTACAATCCGCACTCAAGGTTCTTTTGAATGAGGATTTGATACATGTACAAAATGATGTATATTCTGTCGTTGACAAGGTCTTTCAAGATTATTTGGTTAAAAATTATTGATGGCTGTTTGTTTCAAATGTTGTCCAGCAACTTAGACAACTGAAAACAGTTTTGCACGAATATGATTTGGCAGTATCCTGTGATACCTGCGAAAAGACTTTTCAGAAAAGTGTTGACATAAAATAACCAAAGCCCGTGTCACCACCCGCTTCCTCCGCCACAAAATCGCCGAATACGAAAAACTCCAAATCGAAATTGAAATAATGCGCCGTGAAGTTGACAACCAACTTAATGCAAGTAAATTGTCAAGGATAAAGATTTGACCCCCGGCCCACTATACTTTTCTTTACGCTTTCAGGCTGCAAAGCCATCTATCAGCTGGACAGATTGTAATGC
>JAOZKP010000567.1 GCA_029935295.1 bacterium
TTTACCACGACTGCTTCATCTTCATTAAATTCACGATGATGCTTGCGGCTAACTATAGTGCGTCGCAAATGAATTGATACTTGACAAACGGGTTAATGCATGATAATCTGTCCATAATTTCAACTCATTCAAAACAGAAATATGGATAGATTATGGTTTCATGTCGGGGCAAGCCACTAACCCCTGAAATAAAGAAACTTACTGTCTCCGCTAAGCAGTATTTTGACCGAAAGAAACTGACACCTGCAGAGCCAAGTGTGAAGCGTACTGCGGATGCTCTTGGCATTGGCATAGCAACAGTCAAACGAATTATGGCTGACTACAATCGTGATCCTGGCCTGCTTGATAAACCTGCAAAACTGCGTGGGCGCCCTATTTATGCTGTTAGCGTGTCGTATCAAGAATCTACTCGGTCATATATTCGAGCTGCAAACAAAAAAGGGGAGTATATAACGCTTGCAGTTATTAAAAACTTCTTGGAGGAAGAATATCCTGACGAATCTTTTAACAAAGCAACATTAGCAAGAACGCTTAATAGGTGGGGATTTGAATTCGGGCAGGGAGTAAGATCTCAACATTTAAAAGAAAAGGACCATGTGATTGCCGCCAGGCAGCGTTATCTGCGCGAAATGAGAAGCAATCGAGTTCCCGGGAAAGGCATTGATACAATTCGCCCAGAAGTTTACCTTGATGAGTCATATGTAAACAAGAATCATAGCAATGACTTTATATGGTATTATGGTGAAGACGGCCCTTGGGTGCAAAAACCGACAGGCAAGGGAGAACGTCTTATCATTATTAATGCGATAACAAAATCTGGTTGGGTGCCAGGTTCAAAGCTTGTGTTTAAGAGTACGAGAAAGACAGGGGATTATCACGGTCAAATGAATTGGGAATTATTTAAAAAATGGTTTACGGAAATGCTCCTTCCTAATATTCCGGAACAGTCCCTCATAATCATGGATAATGCTCCATACCACAAAATCTTATCAAAGCATTCCCCGCCAACACCCCAAAGCTCGAAGAAGAGAATCAGGGAATGGCTCGAACAAAATAAAGTTTACTGTCGTGATGATTGCTTAAAGCCTGAGTTGGTTGAGCTTTTGATCAAAATGGTCCCTGAACCGATCTATGCGGTCGACGAAATAGCTGCATCATTTGGCCATAAGGTTCTCAGGACTCCACCGTATCATCCAGAACTGCAACCAATAGAAACATGCTGGGGCGTAGTAAAAAATTATGTAGCCAGAAATTGCGATTTTACTGTGAAAAACTTGATCAAGCAGCTTGATCGCGGATTTGATAAAGTCACCGCCCCGACATGTGAAAAAATCATTAAAAAAGTAAAAAAAATTGAGGATGAATTTTGGGCAACAGATATAAAGATGGACGCACAATAATTCAATATTTTGGTATCAATTCATTTGCGACGAACTATAACTATCATGATTTGGCAAAATGGGTAGATTGGGGTATAATTTTATATTATACTGATAAAACAATCAATTTTTCTTGCCATATGCTCATATGTCCGATATAGTTTCCTAAAACAGACAACAACGCTTTTAAAAAAAATTAAAAGAATTCTTGATACAATAATCAAGGTTTGACTCGTCCTTTAATGGGTGCCCCAATTTTTCTCCCCTGCCACCTGCTGCCTGATCAATCC
>JAOZKP010000568.1 GCA_029935295.1 bacterium
GCCGCTTGCATGGTGTGCAGGCGGGCGTTGAGACCGATACGGATGTTATCGTATTTATCTTTGCCTTTACCATGGACGCGGATCGATTCAAGTTTATCAGCAAGATCGTCGTTATTGGTAAAAATTGCGCCGCCGTCACCATAGCAGCCGAGGGGTTTGGCCGGAAAGAAACTGGTTGTGGTGGCGTGGCCAAAATTGCCGGTTTTTTGGCCCTTGTATTCGCCGCCGAAGCCTTGGGCACTATCAGACAATACTAAGAGATCGTATTGTGCTGCAATTTCCATGATTGGATCGTAATCAGCCGGGAGGCCAAAAAGATCGACGGGGATGATGGCCTTTGGGCGGAGGCTGGACGAGTTGTGGTTGGAGAGTTGGGGAAAGGGGTGAATTTGGGGGTCGTTTTTTTCTACGGCTTCGATTGCCAGAGCGAGTTTTTTCGGGTCGATATTGAAGGTTTGGGGATCTATGTCGACGAATACTGGGGTTGCGCCGAGAAGCTGGATGACTTCGGCGGTAGCAATGAAGGTAAATGGGGTCGTGAAAACAGCATCACCGGGTCCGATATCCCAAGCCATCAGGGGCATCAGCAGGGCATCGGTACCGCTGGAGACAGTTATGCAATGTTTGGCTTTGGTATAATTAATTAACTGGTTTTCAAGTTCTTTGACTTCAGGACCGAGGATATAGCGGCCATGGTTTAAGACGACATCGATATTTTTTTCAACGGTTGAGGCGATTTTACAATATTGGTTCTTTAAATCGATAAAAGGTTTTGGAACAGCCGCATCTCTTTTAATATCAAAATACTCATCCGGATGTATAGTTATGTCTGAATTATCAAGAAACTGTCGATCTGAAGTAATAACTTGTGCGCCTATTGAACGAGCCGACAAATCGACCAAGTAGTCTTCAAGATCCAGCAGCGCAAAAGGGTGCTCGAAGTCGACATAAGATGGTGTTTTTATAATTTTAAACTTTCGGATAAGTTTAAAAAATTGCTCTTCTTTTTTCGGAAGATTCTTTTTTACAACATATTGCATCTGGTGCAATGCCGCAGCTGGAATGCAACCATTATTGCCTATGATTAAGTCATTAAGGAGTTTGATCTTTTCACGAAATTGTCCCCTTTCAAAAACCACGTCCAGTATGACATTGTTATCTATGACAAAATTCATTTCAGTTCCAACAGATCATCAAGGTTTTCGGCATTTAGATTAAATTCCCGGCTTAACTTATCAATGTCATTATTGGTTGTAATACTGGGGATATCCCGCGTCTGTTTGGAAATATAGCTGTCCCAAGCTGAATTGGAAAACATCTCTTTGTAATCTTCTTCCGGTTCGATAAATTCAATATTCAACATGATTTTATTTTTTCTTAACGAACTTAAACGACCTACGGCAGGGATAAGATAGCCGTCTTTTATTTTCACTGCTTCGACTTGCATTAGTTGCCTCCTGAATCAGAGATGGTACTTTCAACTTCCCGGCGCATGGTTTCAATTTCTATTTGCAGCCTTTCGTATTCGGCAATTTTGTGACGGAGAAAGCGGGCGGTGACGCGGGCTTTGGTTTCGAGACCGGTTGGAGTCAGGATGTAGGCGTAGCCGGTTTTGTTGGAGCTTTTTTCGAAGTTTTTGGCTTTTATCCAGCCTTTGGCGATCAGG
>JAOZKP010000569.1 GCA_029935295.1 bacterium
CCCTTTTTACTTACTTTTTACTTAAGTGAGTTGTGTTGGCACGAAGAATACTTTTGGATACTCTTTCAGGTGACAAATTCAAAAAGATTTAATCTCTGAAGCAATTTTCTATGAAATTTATGACGAAAAATATCACAAAAATTAAGTTGAGAAAAAAAAGTCTACTTTTTTGCTTTTTTACTTTCGATTTTATTTAAAACAATTTAAAATAAACTGATAAACTTGACATGCGGTTCCATATATGGTACCGGAAGGCCGTCTTACCATGGTCAAAACTAGAGACCTTTACAGCAAAGCAAAACAGGCACCTCAAAACTTTGCCTTTAGAAAACTAATCAAACTTGCAGAATCCGTTGGGTTTGTTTTTAGAGATAGTAAAGGCGGTGGTCACAAAGGCGGATCTCATCAACATATTTATCGTCACCCCCTAACAGGTGGAATGATGAATTTTCAACACGGCAGCCCCAAATCTAAAGCAAAAAAATACCAAGTCGAACAATTGCTCGAACACATAGACAAACACAACTTACTAGAAAGGGAACAAGATGTTTAAATACTCTATAAATTTAGCCTGGAGTGATGAAGACAACTGCTATCTCGCAACCATACCCGAATTCCCTGGGCTAATGACTCATGGAGACACTCCAGGGGAAGCCGTTGCCGAAGCAGAGGTTGTTGCTAAAGGGTTTATAGAAATTTACAAAGAAGACGGAGACCCTGTCCCGGAGCCCATAAAGGCCAGAGAATACAGTGGCAATCTTCGAATCCGAATCCCTAAAAGCCTCCATCATAGCCTAACCGTAGAAGCGTACAATGAAGGCGTCTCCTTAAATAGCCATATTATGTATCTGTTATCAGTCCAAAGTTCTATTAGTCAAACCGCAAAAACTGTTGCCGAAGAAGTACAACGTTCATTCTCTGAAAAGGCGGTCTTCTGGGCACCTTACCAAAACGCAACTACCGAGCCGGCCCTGGACGATCCTTTCTCTTTAGGAGCGTCACAACAACTAATGGAGGGCTTTTATAATGCCTAACCATCTTTATTCTTTTCTTTGCACAAGTATTATTGTCGACAAGATTACCAACTTAGCATCATACATTGGTGTTATATCTGATGGGGCAATAGATGTACTGCCCAAAGAAATGCCCGCTGTTTGGCTTGCTTCATGCTGGATGTGCACAGAACATCCGATGGGGAAATTTACAGTTCGCGTAACCCTTAAAGCCCCTTCAGGCAAAACAAAACCGATAAAAGATATTGATGTTGCAGATTCAGACAAAGAGAATAACAATATTCGGCGACATATGGTCAACCTTCACATCAGCAAATTTACAGTTGAAGAGGAAGGTTTGCATTATTTTGAAGTAAAGTGCAAAAAAAAGGGAGGCAAAACCTGGAAGAAACACAACGATATCCCGTTATTTATCCAACTCCAAAAACAATGCACCTAAAAATAGCTCGCCCAGCATCAATCTCAACTCACAACCCCACAAACCTCCGCCAAACCCCCAATCCAAACCGCCGGCAAATAATCGTCTGCCAAACCGTCAATCTTTTGCGGGTGAATATTTTGCTTGTCGCCGCGCAGGCCCACCGTCAGCCAGCCCAGCTTATTCGGGGCCAGAAAATCCTTCTGCGGGTTGTCGCCGACGTAAATATATTG
>JAOZKP010000570.1 GCA_029935295.1 bacterium
GATGCCCGGTCAGGGCTGACTGAATCGCGATATCAGCGGTCTCGCGGTCGCGAATCTCACCAATCAGAATAACATCTGGATCCTGACGCACGATTGAGCGCAAACCATTGGCAAACCCGAGCCCGGCTTTACTGTTAACCTGAACCTGATTAATTCCATCAAGTTCATACTCGACCGGATCTTCAATGGTAATTATCTTTTTATCGATTGCGTTAATTGTATTCAGAGCAGCATAGAGAGTGGTCGTTTTCCCGGAACCGGTCGGCCCAGTAACCAGAATAATCCCGTAAGGCAGACGAATCATCTCCTCAAATGCGCTCTTTTCTGCCTCCGGAAACCCTAAAGACCCGAGACTGAATGAGATATTTGTACGGTCAAGAATACGCATAACCACGCTCTCACCATAAACTGTCGGCAGACAGGAGACCCGAAGATCGATATCTTTACCGGAAATTTTTATACGGATCCGACCGTCCTGGGGCAGACGGCGTTCGGCGATATCCATCCGCGCCATAATCTTGACCCGGGAGATGATTGAGGATTGAAAATGTTTCGGCGGGGTTGCATGTTCGCGCAGAACCCCGTCCACCCGGAAACGCACCTGAAGGTTTTCCGCCAGAGGTTCGATGTGAATATCGCTGGCACCCTCCTCTACGGCTTTAGTCAAAAACTGATTGACCAGTTTGATAATCGGCGCTTCGGAAGCGAGATCACGCAGATGATCGGCATCATCACCAAGCCCGACAACCGCATCCATTTCGGCAAGGTCATCGGCTTCAGAACTCTCGGCAGCACTCTCATCTGAAAAAAAGCCAGCTTTAATCCAGGCGGCAATCTTCTCCTCGCGAGCGAGAACAAGCTCTATGCGCCGACCGGGGAAAAGCTGCCTGAAGGTCTCTAAAACAAGATAATCGTAAGGATCATTAACAACTACAGCCAGGACGTCATCACCACCGAGAGGAAAACAGCGGTGTTCTTCCAGGAAAAGCGGAGATATGTCAGCAAACGGAGAGACATCGTAATCTTCCGGCAGCTCACTTATCTGCCGAAGATTAAGCTCTTCGGCAACCAGTGCCAGAAAATCCTCTTCCGAAACTAAGCCGAGACGAATTGCGAGCCGATGCAAAGCTTCACGTTCACGGCCGCTGGGCTTAATTTTCTTTAACTCATGCGCGGAGATAAGCCCCCGCTCTACCATTATCTCAATAATGCCGGCCATGCCCGTGCCTCCCCTAGAGCCAGCAGAAAGAAACAGAACATACGGCTGTAGGCCATCTGCATGGGAAATGAAAAAAACATAATCACCGAAAATGCGGTCAGCGAAGCTAAAATCGGCAGACGCCAGTCCTCGCCATCATCATCTACCGTAGTCGAATAACGTAAAAGATAAAACTGCCGCCCCCAGAGAATAAGAAACAGCACCAACGCCGGGATACCACATTCAGCTGCCAGTTGCAAATAGTCATTATGGGCTTTACGAACCTGTACATTGTAATTAAAAGTGGGATCAGGAGCAAAACTTTTATAATAGAGCGGATAATTAAAGCGCCAGTTCCCTAAACCGACTCCTAAAACCGGGTGTTCTTTGATCATCATCAAGGAGTTACCCCAGTGATAATAACGTAATTCGAGCAAGCGCACTATTCCACCCTGTTG
>JAOZKP010000571.1 GCA_029935295.1 bacterium
GCTTCCAGAAAGAAAAAAACTCTATGCTTCAGAGCCCAAGTAAATTAATGTATCGTCAAACTTAAAATATTCAGCGATAGACAGAGGGTCGCATTATTACGATGAAACTTTCATTTGCAATTCACCTGGCAGGCTGAAATGGCCGGTGGCAATCTTGGCTGTTTGATTTTGTCACCTACTTACCCGAGGGCTTTTTAGGGATATTTCTTATCAAGGCTGGGAATCCTTAATTAAGAAGTTTGACAAAGGATGAGATTTTATGTCTGTCAATAAAAACGAGCGGGATGCTAAATCAAGTTGCTTGATTGCGGAAATGCGGCAACGGCTGGAACTGCGGGCGCAGGGTTACCGTGAGCGGGCGCTGAAAATGTTTCCCTGGATCTGCGCCCGTTGTGGGCGTGAGTTCGGTGGTCGTAAATTGCGTGAGCTGACGGTGCATCACAAGGATCATAACCACGAATACAATCCGCCTGATGGCAGTAACTGGGAACTGCTCTGTCTTTACTGTCATGAGTACGAGCACACCAAATTTCCCGAAACCACTGGCGATCCGATTCGCACAGACTCCAGCTCGCGGCCGCCGTCATCGACCTTCCAGCCCTTTGCTGATCTTGCCCGACGGTTGAAAAAATGACCCTGACTCACCTGATCTTGCAACAATAAAGTGGAATTACAATTAAGCCGATTTCTGATTTTCCCTTAATTTTAGATGTTAGCAGTGGATATCTATTGTTGCTGGCAACTTCTTCAAAGTAGAGCTTCTCAGCGAATTTTTAATTATTATGTCCAGCACTTACAATGCGGGGTATTTTCCTCTTGACAGCATCACTCTGCCGGTGCTAGCAAATTGATTTGTGGTTCATGATGTAAAATTATAGCTGATAGGTTTTAAATGCGGAAGATATTTGATTTTCATATTCATGTCGGGCACTATTTTGAATGGTCGGTCAAGGCGCGGCAGTTATGGATGGAGACTGGGCCTTTCTGGCGGGATATCTACAACGAAGTCGGTGAGCTTGATATAGATGCTTTTCATAAGGTTCTGGTAGGTGAGGGGGTGGTCGGTGGGGTTCTGCTGCCGGAGTATGCCCTGCATACAGCCGGGGTTATGCCGGTCGAAAGAGCGATTGCGGTAAGTCAGCGTTATCCGCAATATATACCATTCGGGGCTTTAAATCCTGAAATTCATAAAAATCCGGTAGCTGAGTTTGAACGCCAGCTGGAGCTTGGGGTTAAGGGCTTGAAAATTCATGGTGTTCATTGTCAGCATCCGGTCAATGACAAACGTCTATATCCGGTTTATGAAATCTGCAGCGACCGCAATCTGCCGCTGATGTTTCATGCCGGGACTTCAGTTTTTCCCGGTACCCGTCTGCGTCATGCCGACCCCTACGATTTTGATGATGTCGCAGTCGATTTTCCTGAGCTTAATCTGATTTTATGTCACGGCGGCCGGGGATGGTGGTATCAACTGGCAGAGTATATGGTGATGCGTCATGAAAATGTCTATATCGACGTTTCTGGTCTGCCGCCTAAAAACCTGCTTACCTATTACCCTAAGATGGCGCGGTTGAGTCAGCGTTTTCTTTTCGGTACAGATTTTCCCGGGGTACCCGGGGTCGCGGCGAATGCGGAGAAGATTGTCGG
>JAOZKP010000572.1 GCA_029935295.1 bacterium
TCTTCTATTTAGAACCAGAACCTTGAAAGATAAATCGGCAGCAGAATTTTGTAAAAAAAGATTCTCTGCAAATGGCATCGATCCGGAGCGAATAATTATCGATGGCAATAATTATTCTGTAGTCGAACACTTCAAAAGTTATAATCAGGTTGATATCGCCTTAGACTCATTCCCCTACAATGGTACTACCACAACTTGTGATAGCCTGTGGATGGGAACTCCAGTAATCAGTTTACAGGGTAATACCCACGCATCCCGCGTTGGCACAACCTTACTGCAAGCCGTTGGCTGCCCAGAACTAATCGCCGACAGTGAAAACAAATACATTAAAAAGGCGGTTAACCTAGCAAATGATAGCACTCGCCGAACCGACTATCACACAAAAATTCGCCTCTTGATGCAGAGCTCGACTCTGATGAATGCTCCGAAATTTGCTGAAAATTTCAGCCACGCAATTCTAACCCGCTGGAATGAGTGGAGCTCACGACGCCTAGAAATATTACAACGTCTAATTCTGGAAAATGGAGAGCTCATGGCGCTACCACCAGATCTGGGAAAACTACTGCCAACCAATGATACCGCCCTTACTCTGCTTATAACGAGCATAGAAAGCCACACTGATTTACATCTATTTCTAAAATTGGGCCAGCTCTACTCCAATGAAAACCGGCCCAACGAGGCACTACATTGCTTTCGATCGGCAATAGCTGATGACACAAATAATTTTACCGCTCTTTTTGCAATGGGACACACCTTACAAAAACTAGACCGAGATGACGAAGCACTACATTTTTACCACAAGGCACTACAAATAAATCCACAACTAAGTAGTGCTGCCATAAGCTTAAGCTCTCTCCTGCTCAAACAAAATGAAAGCGAATCGGCACTTTCGGTTTTACTGGATGCACATAATAATTCTCCCGAAGACAGCTCAATAAATTTTCAGTTGGCAAATATATATTACGACCTGAATCGTCTTGAAAAAGCATACGAGAGCCTTTGTCGTTGTCTCAAATTCAAACCTAAACAGGCGGGGATATGGAACAACCTAGGCTATCTAATGGCAGAATCAGGAAAATCGGAAAAAGCTGCCGAGTGCTATCGCCAAGCTCTATCGATAAACCCTGACCTCACCGAATCACAAACTAACCTTACCTGGCACCTAACCCAAATATGTTCTTGGCAGGAACTCTATGAACGACAACAAAAATGCAACTCCCTACCACCACTCCTCAGTATCATCCTCGAACCCGATCCCCAACTAAATCTCGAAAATGCCAAAAAGGCACTCCAGAAATCGACAAAAGAGACTCTAATCATGTCCCAGTCAGACCACTTGAGCAAAGAAAGAGGTGACATAATCAAAATCGGCTACCTCTCCTGTGATTTCCGTGACCATCCCGTAGCGCACAATATGCTTAATCTATTTCGTCTCCATGACCGCAATAACTTTCACATAACCGCCTACTCGTGCGGGAAAGATGACGGCAGTCAGTACCGGCAGCAAATCAGTGAAGATTGCGATGCCTTTGTCGATCTGCAAAACCTTAATGACCTTGAGAGTGCTAAAATAATTCACGCTGATGGCATTGATATCCTGATTGAATTAATGGGTCATACTCGAGAAAATCGACTTGCTATCTGCG
>JAOZKP010000573.1 GCA_029935295.1 bacterium
GTTGAAAACTTCATTACAACGGTTGAAGGTGATCTTTTGACCGTGCCGGTTGCGGCTTCGGTTGAGGTCAGTGAGAATAAATAGTGATGTTGTGAAAAATCACAACATCATTGGTAATCATGCTTATATATACTGAACATCTAAAGGAGATGTTGCAAGAAAGAGATATCGCTGAAAAGTGGGTTGAAGAAACGATGTTGTCTCCCGATCATATTTTTGAAAATAAAGATGGGACAAGCCACTATATAAAACAAATTGTGGAATATGATAGTCGGTGGTTGCGGGTTGTTATCAACAAAAGGAGTTTGCCGCATAGGGTTGTAACAGCGTTTTTTGACAGACGGTTAAGGAAAATTTATGCGAATAAGAGTTGATAAAAAAAATGACACACTCTATTTCAAATTAGATGAAAATAAGATTATTGAGTCTGAAGAGATTCAGCCTGGTGTAATTTTAGATTACGATGATAATGATAATGTTATTGGCATTGAATTTTTAAATATCTCATCTAGAGTGTCATCAACTGAACTTGCGTCGATGCAGTTTCAGGCTATGTGATTTACATTTACCTGTGGTTGAAAAAATAGAACCACAGATAGACACAGATAATAATAATTTTTGCTCCGGTATTCTGGAAGTAGGAGGACGTATGAAGTCAACAGGAATGATAAAGTCTAACCGGAACGATAACAAGAGTTATCGTTCGTTACGCTACCTTTGTCTGTCTCTCTTGTTGTTAGTTGCATTTACAGCTACTTTTGTTGCACCGTTATGGGCCGCGAATGAGGGCCCGAATATTCCGATTTCGGTTGTCGATGGCGCAACTGCCCCGGATACGGCGACGCTTCTTGGTGATGACCAGCAGAATCCTGCAATTATTGCAGTGTCCGATAAAAATAAGTGGTTTGTGGTCTGGGAAGACTGGCGCAACTGGAGTACTACCGGAGCTGATATCTATGGCCGTTTTATTAATGGTGACGGTAGTTATTGCGGTGATGAAATTCCGATTTCAACTCAGCCAGGGAACCAGACGGTACCCGTACTCGCCTATCGTGATCAGCCTGATGCCGATCCACAAGTAGCCGGAACCGACAAAATTATGATTGCTTGGCAGGATACCCGGGGGGATGCTTCTCAGGGCTATGTTTATTATGACCTTCTCGATATTTCTCAGCTTGCGGGAGATTGTCTCTCCGGTTTTACGTTTCAGTCAGATCCAACCAATGTTGCTTCCACAGGTTATCCTTTCTCTTACCTGCAGATTGATGGTGATAATCTGCGCTCAAGAAAACTTCCTGCGATCGCATTTGACAATGTCCGGGATCAGTTTTGGGTGGTGTGGGTAGAGAGTCGGGATGAACTTCAGAAGGTGCAGGAGACTAATGGTTGGTGGAATACAGCAAAGTGGATTTTTGGTGATAGTAACTTCGTAGCGTATGGGATCGTGGATGCTGATACTGGAGGTATAAGTGTTGATATACTTCGTAATAGTGTTAATAGTCCGGTTATGCGTACAGTGCGCCTTATTTCCTGGTCTTTGGAAATAAAGGACGCATCAAATGGAACTGCAACATACACATATGAATATTTCACTGATGTAAATAATGTTACGGTTGTGTGTGACGATAGTTCACCTGAGACATT
>JAOZKP010000574.1 GCA_029935295.1 bacterium
CCTGACGGGATAACCCGTGAAGTATTTAACCACAGAGAACACAGAGTTCACAGAGAAAAACCCCTATTTGCTATCTCTGTGTCCTCTGTGCTCTCTAGTGAGCGTTAGCGAACGGGTGGTTTAAATAGTTTTTGAAATTGGCTGAGGAGAATTTTCTGAAAAATGAGAATAACGTCGATTCGAGCAAAACTTTATACTGCGACAATCTTTTTCCTTCTGATTATCACCTTTTTTGCCATAAATTACTATTTGTATAATCTCCAGATTGTATCTTATCAGAAGTTTCACGAGATTGTAGAATGTGACCTGAAGTTTGCCAATTTTATTATTTATGAACAGGCTGCATTGCGTGATCCGGACAAAATTGCCGGGTTGTCCGGGAAATACAATAAGCTGAGAAACGTGTGTCTGGGTTGTCATTCAGAGCCTGATGACACCAGTTCAATGGCATTGGACAAAAGACGGATGATGTTCGAAAAACTGTCCAAACTCAGTCAAGAGACTGAAAAAAATTATACTGATGTGAATTCAATCCTGATCAGTCTGGCATCCAGCGTTCAATATATTCATGAACACCATATCGCTTACCTGAAAAATTTCATCCATCGAAATCAGGTTACGCAAGATTACGATGCTGATAACGCCTTGATCAGAAGTTCCGATAAGGCCGCAAGTGAACCGGAGATTATCAAGAGTGCGATCGCAATTCAGACAAATTTACTATCTATTTATAATATTTTCAACAGGCTCCAGTTAAATAGTAATCAGCAAAGTCAAAAAAATGATTTTTCGGTCAAGATCAAGCAGTTCTATTTATCGGTCAATACCTTCGAAAATAACTCCCTTGATGCTCAAGATGGTATTCTGGTTGAAGAGCTTCTGCAGACCGGCAGAGAGTTTGAAGAAATGTTCACACATCTGCTGGCAGTGGAAACGGAAAAAATGTTTTTGGCCGATTGGCTGAAACAAAACCAGCTCCAATTAACAGAAGCTCTGAGTCGTTTGAGAAGCAATTTCGAGAATAAACATACCGAACTTTCCGGAAAGATTAAACTCCTTCAATTTGTGGCACTGTTATTTACATTGATTTTTGGTGGCTTAATTTTGTTTATCGGAAAACGGATATTGAACCAGGTCAGGAAAATTGAAGTAGAGGTTCAAAAAATTGAGCAAGATCTCTCGTATGAGATCGATATTGACAACTCAATTCCGGATGAATTCCGGGTTGGTTTTAAAGCCTTGAATGCAATGTCGGCCGGCATCAATGAACACATTGAAAAACTGGACACAGCTTATCTCGAATTGAGCCAGGTTAATCGGGAACTGAAAACCGAGATAGTAGAACGTCAACAAATAGAAGTGGTTTTGCGCCGATACGAACATATCATATCGTCAACCTCCGACCATATGTCGTATCTTGACCGGGACTATGTCTACCTTGCTGTTAACGATGCCTACCTGAAAGCCTTCCAGAAAAATCGTGAGGAGATCGTCGGCCATAGTGTGATGGATCTTTTGGGGGCTGACATTTTCGAGAGTTTAGTGAAAGAAAAACTGGATCGTTCTCTTGCCGGTGAAGAGGTCCGCTATCAGAGCTGGTTCGATTTCCCAAAAACCGGCCGCATCTTCATGGATGTG
>JAOZKP010000575.1 GCA_029935295.1 bacterium
TTGTGAGGCAACATATTCAACCCAGGGCGGCAGACTGTCAATAATTTTGGCATTCCGGAACGTATCGGTATTGGAAAAAACCGCGGTTACCCGGTAGGTAAGAAGTTCGCCGACATTGGCGATAGTCGGGGTTACACTCTTGTCCAGACTGAAAGCCGCGACATAGGCATCGGCATCCTTATCAACATACGTACAGGTGTCCGTTCCTGCATGGTCCTGACATTTACCAACCACATGGGCGTGATTACTGAGTGAACCGGAATTTGCGGTGGCGCTAACCGTGGTTGACCAGGTGCCACCGGCAGCTATCGTTCCAGGATTCCAGGTTGCAGTATTGCCGGACCAGGTGCCGCCATGCGCATCCGATGGGCCGGTAAAACCGGCAGCCAACGTATCAGTCAGAACCATATTTTTTGCTTCGGCGTTACCACTATTGGTCAACGTAATTGTCCACGTCGCCGGATCACCTTCTGTAACTATCTGCTGAGTCGGCGATATGGCAATCGCAATATCCGAATGCGGTGGAGTAAACGTATCAGTATCACTATCTGATCCCGCAGCTTCACATTTACTCTCAAAATTAAAAACTGCAGAATTTGTGAGGGCCCCCGGCGGGGTTGAGCAATCTCCAGTATTGCTGGTTTTAGCCCAAAAGGTAATCCGGATAGTCTCACCCGGAGCGACAAAGTCAATATTAGCATCATCCCAAGTAATCGTACTACCGCTCATGGAAGACGGGCAGGTAAAAGGATTATGACTGACACCGGGAGGAGTGCCGGTTGCAACAATCTGACAGACAAAACTGGGGTCGACTTCATAACCTGAAGGCAAGGTGTCGACAATACTCTGGTTAACCGCAGTGCCGCCGCTGTTAGTAAGGACAATTTGAATCTGGCCGCCGCAGGTATTCCAATGGTTATGCCGCACCTCAACATCCCCCCCACCGGTACTAAAATCAGGCGAGGTGCGCAGGTTAACACTGTCACTGCCGGTTTTAAGCATGGGGTCAGCAGTGCAACAACCATATTTAACTGTAGCTACATTTGTCTCGACTGTCGTACATCCATTGACTCTGGTTTGAAACCTTATTACATGTTTATTATCTGCGTCTGATGAATTTTCAGGCATATCTCCGAGATCATAGCCGGTGATCCAACTGTCAGCCAGTGAATTGCCATCCAACGTACCGCTATTCGCAATATAGGCAACAACACTTGTTGGTAAAACATCACTGATATTAACATCTTTAGCTTTGTAATCACCAACACTGGTTAAAGTGATCCGCCACTCAATAACATCTAATGGATCAGCGGCAACCGTGGTCGGAGTCCAGGTTTCAGTAGGATATTTAGTTACATTCCAGCCTTCTTTCAGGATTTTTACATGCGACGTAAAAGGTTTGGCTGCCCGAATTTTAGCAGTCGATTCTGTCGCTGAATGAGTTCCCTCAAAATTACAGGGGGGATCAAAAATCGCCGTAGCGGAAGCCTGTTTGTTGGAAGCGGCATAATCAGCCGCGGCGCCACAGTCAGCAATTTCAACCTGAAATATCACATCCAGGTAGCTGGACGGGGCCATAGCCCGAGCTTTAGGTGAATCGTTATTTAAGGGCAGAACCGAACTGAAATCCCAGATTAT
>JAOZKP010000188.1 GCA_029935295.1 bacterium
TCAAACTTGAACCGGAAGATAACGAGATTAAGCTCAATGTCTTAAAAGGCAGCGGCTCAATCTCCTCCCAGGCTCTCTCTCTTGATCCGGCAACTATGCTGATTAAAGAATAACATTACTCAATATAGACATCATTCAACTTTAGATGTCCGACACAATTAATAAGCAACAATAAAAAAACCGACTCCGGATGGAGCCGGTTTTTTTATTGTTTTTTCCCATTTATGAGTTATTCTGAATGTTTCACTCGACAATTCTGAGTGTTACAAATTTTTTTCATTTTTTGCAGTTTCCGGATAGTCATTTATGGATGTCTATGGTAATTAAGATTAAATTAGTTTTCTTACAATTTTCAACCGACAGCTTAGGATTAGACAAAATCAACTAAAATGCATTTGTAAAAAGTCACAGGATGGCCAAGTAAAAATTAAGCTAATATTTATCGGAGGAATAACAATGATAGTAAAACGACTTTTAAGAACAGCAATTCTGCTGACATTCTGCTTTGTCAGCGGCAACGCCGGGGCAACTGACAGTAAAGCTCTCTTTATGGATATGGCCAGGACTTTATCGCAAGCACAACAGTTTTCGGTGATAATGCATATGAGCTATGATGCAGTTCAGGATTCCGGCCAGAAGATTGAATTCAGTGAATTGCGTAAAGTAATTATCCAACGGCCCAACAATTTACGGGTAGATGCGAAGCAGAGTGACGGCGATCAAAGCGAACTTGTATTCGACGGCAAAACGATTACGCTATTCAACAAGTCGGAAAATGTTTACTCTCTAACCGACTCCCCCGGAAATGTTGATGCCGCAATTCGTTATGCGGGTGGAAAACTGGGTATCCGTATACCTCTGGCACGGATGCTGGTAACCAGCTTACCACAGGAGCTTGAAAAAATGATTACCGAAGTAGAATATGTGGAAAAAGATACTCTCGGTGACCCGCTTGATCACATTGCGGTACGCTCTCAGGATATTGATCTGCAAGCCTGGATTGCAGAAGATAAATTACCACGCCGAATAGTTCTGACATATAAAAATGCCCCCGGGCAACCGCAGTTCAGAGCTGAATTTACGGATTGGAACCTGGCTCCAAAAATCCCGGCAAACACTTTTAGCTTTACGCCGCCCAAAAGCGCTGAAAAAATTCCGACACTGCTACCGCAGTCACAATCACAGCCTGGACAAACCAAAAAAGGAGGTGCAAAATGATCACCCGACCAAAATCATATCTACTTATCTTGGTGGTGGCATTTTTAACTGTAATTTTAGGCTCCGGAGAGCTTCTGGCCCGCCGTGGCGGGGGCCGTAGCAGAGGCGGAAGAAGCTTCTCTCGTTCAGGGGTTGCCCGTAGCGGCAGCATGAGTGGCAGAACCCGACCGCAGGCCCGGCCCTCTACCAGACCAACGACTCGACCTTCAACCCGACCAGCAGCAAAACCTCAAGCCCAAAATCGCAAGGCTACTAACGGTAGTCAACAGAACCGCCAGAAATTGCAGGACCGCAAATCAAACTCAAAAGATCAGCCAGACCGTAAGTACAGCCAGGAAGATCGTCAGAAATGGCAGGATGAAAACCGTGAAGATCGGCAGCAGGCAATCAAAGATCGCCAGGAAGATCGGCAGGATTTCATTGAGGATGAAGCGTATGGCCATCACCATTATCATAATGACTGGTATGATGACGATGTGGTCGTCGGAGTGGTCATCGGTGCCACCGCAGTCGGCGTGGCCGCAGCTGCTGCCGCACCGCCGACAACGACCTACGTTACGACCCTGCCTTGCCAGACTGTAGCCATTGTCGCCAACGGAACTTCATATTATAATTGCGGCCCCACCTGGTACCAGAGAAGCTATGCCGGCAGCCAGATAACCTACATAATCACAAATGCTCCTCCGGGACATTGATAAACTGTAATTGCAAAACTCTTTTAAACGTGTGAGGGAATATTAAATTTGAAAACAGAAAAAAGGTTTTGTACGCTAATTATCAAAGTGCTGATAATTGGCTTATTACTGTCAGTTGCAGGCTGTGCCGGTGCGCCATCAAGAGTAAATCCGGTTCCAGCTGAACTCACTTCAAAAGTCGGAATAGAGGGTATTCCTGAAGCCCGGTTCTGGGGGGATGAGTGGCCCCGGTTTTCACTGCAGCGTTTTGCGACATTCACTGATGATGATTTCAAAAAATATTTTTCCGGGGTCTACAACAAACCCCATAGCTACCTGGCAATTTCCGGAGGCGGCGCCAACGGTGCTTTCGGAGCCGGACTTTTAGCTGGCTGGACCAAGGCCGGTACCCGGCCTGAATTTACGATGGTAACCGGAGTCAGCACCGGTGCCCTGACCGCGCCCTTTGCCTTTCTCGGCCCCAAATACGATAAACTCCTCAAAGAGGTCTACACGACAACCTCAACCAAAGACATAATGAAAGAGCGTGGTGTCTTAAGTGCCATGTTCAGTGATTCAATGGCCGACACTGCCCCCCTGAAAAAACTGCTGGCTAAATACATAACTGCGGATGTAGTTGATGCGATTGCCAAAGAACATATCCGCGGCCGCCGGCTTTTTGTCGGAACTGTAAACCTTGATGCCGGACGCTCCGTAATCTGGAACATCGGCGCCATTGCTGCCAGCAGTTTTCCCGGCAAACTTGACCTGATCCACGAAATCCTCCGGGCCTCAACCGCCATTCCCGTTGCTTTCCCGCCGGTGGCCATAACTGTCATAAATAACGGTAAAAAATATGAAGAGCTGCACGTTGACGGCGGTACCGGATCACAGGTATTTGTCTATCCGGCAGCGGCAGACTGGAAACTGATCACCCAACGATTGAAAGTCCAGGGAACCCCCAGTGTCTATGTTATCAGAAACTCTTTTCTGGAACCGGATTATATGGGTGTCAACCGGAGCCTGATGCCGATTGCCAGCCGCTCAATCGACTCATTGATCAGAACCCAGGGAATCGGCGATCTCTTCCAGATTTTCACCCTGTGTAAACGTGACGGCAACGACTTTAATCTTGCTTATATCCCAAACACGTTCACAGAAGAACCTCAAGAAGGTTTTGACCCGGTCTATATGAAAGATCTCTATGACCTCGGCTACCAGATGGCTCTTAAGGGGTATCCCTGGAGCAAAGCACCACCTGATTATCATAAATGAAAAAACAATCACGCGTCATTTTTGACCAGCAAACTTACAAAAGGATAAAATCATGAAAAAAACCTGTAAATTTTTAATTGTCGGCTGCTCTCTTTTTCTTTTAACGGGCTTACAATTGACCGGTTTTCACAGCAGTGCGATTGCTGATGAAGATTTCATTGCGGCCCAACAAGAAGATGAGTTCAAAGAACTTACCCCAGCCGAGCTTGAAAGCAAGCGCCAGGAAATTTTGAGTATGGCGGAAGCGACCCTTACACGCCTATATAAAGAGCACCCGAAAGCCAAAGATGAGATAAAAGATGCCTACGGCTATGGCGTTTTCGAAGGGAATTCGGTCAATCTGATAATGTATGTCGCGGGTAAAGGGGTGGGTGTTGTTTACGACAACAAAACCCAGACCCCAATTTATATGGATGCCATCAGGCTGGGAACCGGCCCCGGTGTCGGGTTCAAATCACTGCATTTCGTCCTGATTTTCAATAATGAACTTGTCTTCGACCAATTTACAACTATTGGCTTACAGGTTAGTGCCTCGGGCGACGCGGCCCTTAAAATTGCCGGCAAAGGAGCCGAAATCGGAGAAGCAATATCTCTGGTTCCGGGAGTATCAGCCTATCAGCTCATTAATACAGGCCTGCTTGTTCAAGCGAACTGGGGCGCAACTGAGTTCCTTAAAAACCCGGCTCTAAACAAAAAACAAGCTGGTGAAAAATAAAGAAGATTTAATGAAAAAACTCATCTTAGTCATGATGGTAATATTGCTGGGCTGTGGAATGGCTCAGGCAACTGACGTAAGCATCGGCACCGATGTGGCCAGCGCCTATGTCTTTCGCGGAAGCACTGTAAACGACGGGCTGGTTATCCAGCCCTACGCGATAGCCACCGGTTTCCCGATTCCCGAAAAATACGGCACGGTCACGATCGGTTCCTGGGCAAATTATGACATCGGTGACTACGGAGACACACTCGATAACAATAAATTTTCCGAGGTTGACCTGTTTGTATACTACGCCCTGCCGGTCAGCCTGCTGGATGTTATTGTCGGTTATACTGAATGCATTTATCCGGACAGCGAAGTAACCAATGATCGTGAGTTAAACTTAAGTCTCAGCAAAGGGATTGGTGAAACCGGGATTACACCCTATTTCAAAGCTTATTATGGTATCTATGGTGGACTTGACGGCATCTCCTACCTGCAGGGAGGGATCGGATACAAGATACCGGTAACGAAGATTTTGTCATTGGCTGCTGATGCGGGAGTGGGTTATACGGCCGGCAGTGTCGAGAGAGGCTTCAACGATGTTACCGGTTCACTTACAGCGATCTACGCGTTAACCGCAAACCTGAACCTCAAAGCATCCATTACATATCTCGCTGAACTGGATGCCCTTGATGCTGACACGCGCTGCTACGGTAATATCGGCATCAGCTACAACTTTTCCCGAAAACCCCTTAAGTATGGGCGTTATCTTTCCGACTCTTTGCGACGGTTACGCTAGGCAATTCCGCGAACAGTTCTTTGTATTGCTGCGAAAAACGCCCGAGATGATTAAATCCCAAGTCCATAGCAACATCGGTTAAAGTTCTGTGCTGAGATAGATTTCTAAGCTGCCGGCGAACAGCATTCAGAGCTACCATCCGGGCATAGTGACCGGGACTGCTACCGTAGCGTTCCTTAAACCCCTGGTGGAGTGTGCGGGATGAACATCCTACAAGGTTGCACAATTGCTCAATAGTCAATCGGTGCGACAGGTTTTTCATGATGACCTGCTCAGCTTTCCAGGCGATTGCCCGGCGGTCGGGAATTTTAACATCAGTCCCGGACGGAGGACGGATGGAGAGCAGCAACTGTTCGATAATCTGTTTCTCTATCAATTGCTGTTGCCAGACCAACAGAGGTTCAGCCCGATTTCCAAGCTTACTCATGCAAGTTGTCACCGATTGCGCCAGCCGCCGCTGATCCCGATATCTGATACCCACTCTTTGCTGCTGCACCAATGAGGCATAGGGCTGACCCGTAAGTTGAACCGCCTCGCGGTTGAGTAAATCAGCATCGACGGCAATGCTGACATAGTTTATGCCGCCGGATGAATTGGTTTCATAATTCTCCCCCGAAATCGCGGCCGGACACTCATCTTTATCAACCATTCTCCCGCAATAATAGAGAGGAGAAGAATCCAGAATAAGCGGCAGGGTGATTACATTTGTACCATAAGGAGTGAGGCCCCGTTCCAGAACACCGACAAGATGACTCACATTACTTAACTGAATATTTTGTGTGTGGATCATTTCCACACCGATTTCATAGCTCCCCGAAGCCAACTGGGAATGCTCAACATCCCAGCCGACACACTGCTCCCGAAAATCATCGGAGTCATGACAGGTAAAATTCACATTTAATATCGGATCAAAACAGGAGGACATAAAAAGTTTCAGCTTAAGTTTTCTAACATTTCTACTGCAACGGGCGAGTCCCGCAAGTTGAACAATCCTTACATTTCAATATTGGCGACCCTATTACTATGTTTATTCTTTGTCAATAGGTATTACCCCCCCATTATAGATCAAAAATC
>JAOZKP010000189.1 GCA_029935295.1 bacterium
TGACCCCGTTTACGAGGGCGAAGCAAAGTTCACTTCTGCTCTCTAAAACCAGACAGTCAAATCTAAAGCCAATTACATTCACTTGCGGACAACTGTTCCTGATTCCTGACAATTTCGCTGATAGTTTCAGGAAAAACCTCTTTGCCGCCGAGGCTGATCATAACATCGTTGATGACGGGGCGTTCTGCGAGATCGTAAAGGGCGGTTCGGATCTCCTGGCTCAAAGTGCCGCCAACGCCGTAGGAACAGGCCCGGTTCAAAACGATAACCCGTTTTTTATCTTTCAGGGCCGTCGTCAGTTCATCTTTGGGAAAGGGCCGAAGCAGGCGGAGTTTGAAAAGGTCAACCGGGGTGCCGTTTTCATTCAGATTTGTCACGGCAACCCGGGCGGTGCCAGTCATGGCCCCACAGCAGATAATTGCCGTATCACTATTTTTATCACCCTCCTGACAGCGCATGACGGCCGTGTATTTACGGTCAAATTTCTGCGTAAATTCAGCTTGGATCTGATCAATCAGGGTTAGAGCTTCAGTCATGGTTTCGGCGTAGGCTTTCTTCAGCTCGTAAAAAAGATCGGGCTGGGCCGCGCCGCTGAAGGTCAGCGGATTTTCAGGGTCAAGTTGATATGGGGCCTGATAAGCTGGCAGAAATTCATCAACCATCTCCGGGGTGGGAATCAACAGGCGTTCCATGGTGTGTGAGAGAATAAAACCGTCAATCATGACCATGATCGGCAACATCAGCTGTTCACTCGCTTTGTAGGCCATAATGATGGTGTCCAAGGCCTCCTGCGAGGTTTCGCAATAGATCTGAAGCCAGCCGGTATCACGCTGTGAGAAACTGTCGCTCTGATCGCTCCAGATATTCCAGGGGGCGCCCAGAGCCCGGTTGGCATTAACCAGAACTAGCGGCAGCCGGGCCCCGGCGAACCAATGCAAAACTTCATGCATCATCGCCAGGCCCTGGGAGCTGCTCGCTGTAAATGAGCGGCTGCCGGCTGAGACCGAACCTAAGACCGCGGCAATTGCCGACATCTCCGATTCGACCTTGATATACTGGCTCTTTAATTCACCGCTGTCGACCATCTCCGAGAGGGTTTCAATAATATGTGTCTGCGGGGTGATCGGGTAGGCCGAGATCACCTGCGGGCGGCAGAGTCTGACGCCGTGGGCGATGGCCTCGCTGCCGAGAAGGATTGCCGGTTTTTCCATCTTAAAGATCCTCCTCCATCTCGATTACGCCGCGCGGGCAGATCTCAGCACACTGGCCGCAGCCCTTGCAGTGATCGTAATCAAAAAGTATTTGTGATTCTGAATTGCCGCTCTCCCGGTTGATCGCAATTGCGACATCGGGACAGAAGAACCAGCAGATGCCGCAGGTCGTGCAGCTGCCGCAACTGAGACAGCGTCCAGCTTCACTTTCAAGCTGTTCCAAACTTAATCCCGGATGAACTTCAGAGAAATTAGTAGTTCTAGTAGCAGCGGTAAGCTGCGGGATTTTGATTGCCGGTTTTTTAGTATAGTAATTTAGATGAAGCTGTTCGTAGGTAATCGGGGGGTGGTTTTCTACTTGATTAGGGTCTAATCTTTCAGAGAACAGGCCGAATTTTCGGAGAATCGTTTCTGCGGCTCTCCGGCCCGAGGCTAAAGCTTCGGCCACTGAGGCGGCACCATGTGAAAAATCGCCGGCTTTTAATAAATCCGGCCCGCAATCTTGAAAACCACTGCCGCTCTCCTGACCGGTCGCCGCAATCAGGCAGTCGGTGGTGATGGATTCGATAAAATCTGCGGCCTCTATCCGGTCGCCGTTTTTTTGGCTCCGGTGGATATCAAGGCTCAAACCGCTGCCATTATCTGTAACTTTTTCAATGATGGCTACTTCCTGAATCGGCAGACCCTCGGCTTGCGCCTCTTGAATCTCATCGGGATAGGCCGGCATCTCATCTAAAGTTCGGCGATAGATGATTTTTACAGTTTTGCCAAGTCGTTTAAGCGATCGGGCCGCATCCAGGGCCGCATTGCCGCCGCCGATAACCACAAAATTCTGTCCGGATATATCTTTACCCCGGCTGATTGCGGCTAAAATTTCCAAAGCTCCTTTAACTCTTGCGTTTTTCGGCCAGGATTTCGGGATGCTTGATTGTGTAAGCCCCGGGGCCGCAATCACGGCATCGTACTCTGTGCTTAATTTTTCGAAATCAGCTGGCTCAATTTTATGGTTGCAGAGCAGCTTAATCTTATAGCTGTCAATAATATTTTTGATCTCTTTTTCCAGAATCTGACGCGGCAGCCGGTAGGCCGGGATGCCGTAGCGTAAAAGGCCGCCGGGGTTTTCGGCCTGCTCGAAGATGGTGACTTGCACACCTTGGCGGGCAAGAAAAACTGCGGCTGCAAGTCCGGCCGGGCCGGAACCGATTATAGCGACTTTTTCATGACGTTCCTGGTTTTCGACTGAGTGCGGTTGAGTCAGGCCGAGATCGCCTAAGGCCCGTTCGACATTGCCGATCAAAACCGCTTCATCAAAATCGGTGCGGTTGCAGGCACTCTGGCAGAAGTTGGGGCAGACCCGGCCGGTAACCGCCGGCAGCGGGTTGTTTTGGCGGAGAATTTTAAGTGCTTGTAGATGATTGCCAGCAGTAAATTCCTGCATGTAGTCGGCAATTGCAATATGCAGGGGGCAGGCTTCAAGGCAGGGGGATTTTTTCGGTTTCAAAGCGGGTCGGAAAAATTTCCAGCTGCCGGTCATATTAACCGCGGTTGAGCTGAAAGCAATTGGCAGCCCGCTGAAATCACCGTTCCGGATGGCTTCTATATGTTTTAATTCAGTCATGGTTTAATGGCCTGCTTTTTCATAAGCTGCGTAGAGAGCTTTCTCGTTGTCTTCAAGGCGGGCGGGGATGAAATTCGGCATGGCCCGGACCAGGCTTTCCGGTTTAACCAGACCGCTGACTTGAGCCAGAGCTCCCAGGACCGGGGCATTGATTAAGGGCATGAATTCCGTGCCGAGGCCGAATTTAAGCGCGATTCGGTTTAAGTTGATAGTTACAACCTGAAATGGCAGTTCGCTATTGAAATTGTCATCTTTGCCGAAATTGAATTCTTTTGCCGGCAGATCGCTATTGATAAGAATAATGCCGCCATCTTTAAGGCCGTCGGTAACCGGTACCGACTCAATCAGCCGGGCCGCCATGACAACGACAAAGTCGGGGGTAGTAACCCGGCTGCGGACGTTGATGAAACTGTCATCAACACGGACAAAAGCGGCTACCGGAGCGCCGCGGCGCTCGGCCCCGAATGTGGGAAAAGCCTGAGCGTAACGATCCTCAAAAAAAAGCGCCTGGGCGAGGATCTTTGAGGCAATTACCGCCCCCTGGCCGCCGCGGCCGTGAAATCGGATCTCCTGCATAATGAAATCTTCTTATTTCTCAGATTGAAACTTGAATTAATTATGGTGAAAAATCAGGTTCATTTCTAAACCCGGTTGCGTCTAAAGTCAAGTTCATATTGACTGTTGACCCGCTTCCGACTATTAAGATTGTAAAAAAAATATGTTCAAGAGCATAAATCTGAGCGTTTTTGAGAGTGATTGAACTGGAGGAAGAATTTATATGAAGTGGTATCTTGAAGTTTTAAAGAAATATATAGTTTTCGATGGCCGGGCCCGGCGTCAGGAATACTGGATGTTTATGTTGGTCAATTTTGTTGTTTCCGTGGTGCTCGCAATCTTGAGTTTCGGTACGCTGGAAGCCCTCTATGGCCTGGCCGTCTTTCTCCCCAGTCTCGGGGTCTCATTCCGGCGCTTACACGATACCGACCGGAGCGGATTATGGCTCTTGTTGGGTTTGATTCCTCTTCTCGGTGCCCTGGTGCTATTGTATTTTTTCGCCCAGGATAGCACTTCCGGTCCCAACCAGTACGGCCCTAATCCCAAAAGTGATATCTTGTATGCTGAGTATGAGGAAGTCGACGAGTAAAAAAGAGTCAAAAAAAGTATATGTGGACCTTGTTTACTCCAAAAGCCAGTCGGTAACTTTTTTAACTTCTATCCATTCCGGAAGATTTTCAACAAGGGAGCTTGTCTCCCGGATAATCAGCAGGCCTTCCTCACTTTTAAGCCGCTGCCTGGCTTTTTCCAGCCCCTTCAATTCCCGGTTAAGGTTTTCCTGATGTAAAGTCTCTACCACCTGAACCGGAATTGGCTGCTCGACGCCGGTGGAAATAACAAAATCACACTCATATCCATTTTTTAAGAAATGGATATCTTCAGCATCCTTACGTAGTTTGGTGAAAACCAGATTTTCAAGGAGCTGTCCCCGATCTTCTGAAAAAGAGAAACGGGTTGCCGATGCGAAACCATTATCATAAAGATAAATTTTTCGGTTACTCATCTCTCTTTTTACCAGGGAGGGGTCATACTTCTCGACCGCAGTTACCATGTAGACCGAAAATATCTGTTCAATCAGCCGGTAAATGGAATTTTTGCTGATCTTGACTCCTCGTGATTTCAGATCGTTATAAAATTTATTGACAGAAAACTCCTTGGTAAATGAAGCGATAAGACGTTTGATTAAATATTTCAGAACGAAAGCATCGCGAATCTCATATCGATCCAGCAGATCTCGATAGAGCATTACATTAAAATATTCCTGCAGGACATCCGGCTTAAAATGGGTCTCGATTTCAACCAACTCCGGATATCCGCCCCAAACCAGATATTCGGCGAAGCTGTTCTCGATTCGGGCCCGGTTTCTGGTTGAATAGCGATCTTTTGGATCAATATCCTTAAAAGTCAGAAATTCATAGAATGAGAGTGGCATTATCTCAAAAGAGAGGCTGCGGCCGCGCAGAGAGGTGGCGATTTCTTGCGACAGCATCTTTGCATTTGAACCGGTAAGAAATATCTTCTTGCTTACCGTGTCATAGAGCCGGCGAACATACTTTTCCCAGCCATTCAATTCCTGGATTTCGTCAAAGAAGAGATATATTTCTGCCAACTCCTGTTCCGGGTAGAGTTCAAGGTAGGCTCCGAGAATCTGATCATAATCGCTCTCAAGTTCAAGGCGTTCATCTTCAAAATTAAGATAGATAAATTGCTTCTTCTGGACGCCACGCTCTTCCAAAGAAGCTATCATCTGAAAAAAATACCAGGTTTTGCCGGCCCGCCGCGGTCCGACAATAGTCACAATCTTTCCCAGATCAAGAGGTACCTGTAACTGCCGGGGTTTGAATGACGGCAAAGGTCGCGAGTGGAAATCCTTAATAATGTTTTTTAGGAGCTGCTTCATATTTGTCTATTTTCCTTATTTAAGGGAAAATGTCAATGGTTATTTTCCTTAATAATGAAAATCACGCCATTTTAATAAAGATCCATAAAAAAGATCTTATTCAATTGATTATGTCGATCAGTCCTTTTGCAGAATTAGGGCTCCTAACGGTGGTACGGTAATTTCGGCCGATGCATTAAGGCCATGAAATGGAATTGTGGTACTGGTTATCTCGCCCATATTGCCCTGGTTGCCACCGCCGTAAATTTCAGCATCAGAATTGAAAAGTTCACTGTAGCAACCTGCATGTGGCAGGCCGATGCGGTAGCCGTTATGGGTCAACGGCGTCAGGTTGAGGACGCAGATAATTGTATCCTTCTCCTCTTTTCCCACTCTTTTATAAATCAGAATTGAATTTTTATAATCATGGCAGTCGATCCAGGCAAAGCCGGAATCGTCATCATCTTTTTGCCAG
>JAOZKP010000576.1:0-275 GCA_029935295.1 bacterium
GCTGCATAATTCCAGCAACAACATCAAAATCGCTGCCCATAAGAAAAGAACCAGGCTCTATTTTGATCAGCTCAATACCATTGTCACTTGTGATGTTGCTCATCTCATATACTCCAATGTTACAGCCAGCCTCCGGCAGTTGCTGTTAAGTAAAACATCTGGGTGTTTAAGCAGAACTTCCTGATGATCATCGATAAATCTCTGCATCTCTTTTTCAGCTTCGGAATCAGTTTTATTTGCTGCTCTCTCATCGCCATTTTTTTCATTTTCATCGA
>JAOZKP010000576.1:285-1628 GCA_029935295.1 bacterium
TACGTATCCAGTTACAGCAGGCCTCCATTCTTTTGAATGGAAATACGAAAAAGATTTCTCTGTTGCCATTTTTTTCATTTTCATCGATACTCTCAGACAAGGCATTATAAGATAACGAGCTGGAAGTGGTTAACACTTTACTACTTGAGCTCTCTGGTACTTCCGCATTTTCCGGCGAAGACGAAGCATCATTTTCAACCCCGCCGCCGGAATCATTGATTCGTGACAAAGAAAGGTGAAAACAGGCTAAATTTTCAAGGTTGTTTTCACAAAGATTTAAAAGTTCATTACTGTTGTCGGCAGTCACGGAATGGTTTTTGATGGCTGTTTCCAGAAGATCCATTAGGTTTCGGGCTACAAAAAGCAGCTGCGGCAACTCCCCTGTTTCTGTTGAGATTATGGGCGACGGGGCTGGAGCCGTTTCAGCACCGGTCACACCGGGAAAATCGGGCTGGTGTTCATCTTCTGTTGCAACTATATTTTTTTGAGGCCAGTAAAATTCAGGGTATTCACGTTCTTCCAAAGTTGTAACTGGGGTGGCTGTCCGACTGGATTTGACAGTATAGCCAAAATTGACTTTAGCGTAGGTCTGGTCGATACGCATCAGTTGATCTTTAACACGCTTACGCCCTTCAATCGCAAAATTCAAGATCTCTTCAATCTCGTCATGACCGGCTTCTCCATGCGGAAAAATAATTTTCATCAAGCCGGAAAATGTTTTGTTGATGCCATCCCGATCCCGAGTTGAAACATCTGTGTTCAGGTCAAAGAAATCTTGATAGAGGTCGGAGAAATCGTGATTTCTGAAAGAACGAAGAATTTCAGCCAAATAATCAACCACAAAACCATAGCCGCCGGAAAACATCTCGCCCCGGATAATATCTACTTCCCAACCGGGAATATAATAATGAATCCGGTCAAGAAAGGCTGAATCGTGAAATTTTTCCGGGAGATCATCGAAAAGATCAGCATGTTGCAGCATATGCGGCAAGGGGTACTGGGTGTTGCCGACAAAGACCATTGAAGCTTCAGCCCCGAGCATCTCTACCCCCCGGGAGAAACTCTTGTTGGCCATATAATTTTTCATAATATCAACCAGAGATTTGTCGGTTTTTTTCTGTTTACCGGCAAACTCATCGAAAGCCACCGTATCCCAGTAACCGACCAAACCGATTTTGCCAGATGAGTTGTTGACAAAGAGCTTGGGTACGGTAATCTCGCCCCCGGAAATAAGAATGCCGTGAGGCGAAAACTCTGAATAGATATGGGATTTACCGGTACCTTTCGGGCCCAGTTCAATCAAATTATAGTTTCTTTCGCAATAGGGTATCAGGCGAACCAGT
>JAOZKP010000577.1 GCA_029935295.1 bacterium
TTTAAGGAAGCAGAAAATTTGTTTTTTACCAGAAAAGGGGCCGTATTTACGGCCCCTTTTTCGTTGATTTAATTGTTGTTGTGAGCCAGTAGCTTATTTTTTTAAACTTCAACTTGAAATTTATTCATTTTTATAGTAAGTAGGGAGAATGAAGCCTCGAGATATACAACGTGAATTGGCTGAAAGCAGCGCAGAGTACCCTGCCGTTACCATCTTCGGACCGCGACAATCGGGAAAAACCACTTTAGCCCGCAGTCAGTTTGCTAATAAACCATATTTTTCATTTGAAGATCCCGATATCCGGATCCGGGTACAACAGGACCCTCGTTCTTTTTTGAAAGAGATTGCCGGCGGTGCCATTCTTGATGAAATTCAAAGGGTTCCCGATTTCCTCTCTTATCTGCAGGGAGTTATTGATAATGACCCGACACCGGGAAAATACATTCTAACCGGCAGCCATCAACCGTTAATTCAGCAAAGCATTACTCAGTCATTGGCTGGCCGCACGGCGATTTTGGAACTTCTACCATTTTCCATCAATGAATTGAAAGCCTACCAGCGGCCGCAGCAATCGGCATTCGCACATATTCTTCACGGTTTTTATCCCCGCCTGCACGAAAATAGCATGAATCCGGAGCGTTTTCATAAAGCCTATCTTTCAACCTATGTCGAGCGGGATATCCGGATGTTGATTAATCTCAAAGATCTCTCTCGCTTTGAAAATTTTCTCAGATTGCTTGCCGGTCGCACCGGCCAGATTGTCAATCACTCTTCATTGGCCTCGGACACCGGTGTCTCCTCAACTACGATCAAAAACTGGATCAGCATCCTTAAAGCCTGCTATATCCTGTTTGAGCTCCCGCCCTATTTCAGCAATATATCAAAGCAGGTCATCAAATCCCCCAAGCTGTTCTTTACAGATACCGGACTTGCAAGTTATCTTCTCAATCTGAGAACCGTAGAACAGGTGGAACGTGATCCTCTGCGCGGCAACCTGTATGAAAATTTGCTGATTATAGATCAGGTAAAAAAGCTACTCAATGCGGGCCGGCGTCCGCAGCTGTTCTTTTTTCGTGATTCACACGGTCACGAAGTGGATCTTATTATCCCGGACGGTCGGAAACTCGAACCGGTAGAAATAAAATCCGCCGCAACCTTTCGGCCGGAATTCATTCGGGGTATAAAGAATTTCAGGAAAACGGTTGGTGATGAGCGGTGCAGTTCCGGTCAAGTCTGGTACAACGGATCAGCGAGGCATGATTTTAAAGGAATCAGGATTGTAAACCCTCTTATTCATAATGATCCGGAAACAACTTTAACTTAGCCACAATAAAAGTTGCAGTTAGTTCAGTGGTGGGAGGGTGTCACCGACAGAGTCCTGGAGCAAAGCGAGATGCTGGCAAGTGAGTTGAGTGTCTGAAATCGGATGGCGAAGACTGGATGAAAAATGAACCGGTCGCAAATTGCAACCGGCTTGGGAGAGCGGGTGGGAGGAGCAAATTTTTTATCAGCCTCAGGTAGATTACAACCAGAAAATCCTGTTCTTGGTGTAGGAAAGGTGGCATCCAGAATGACTTTTACGCCAAATTAGTTTGACTTTTATGGAATGAAATTCAATTA
>JAOZKP010000578.1 GCA_029935295.1 bacterium
GAAACAGATAGGTCGTGACTAACTCTGGGCAAGCCTGCTCTCTACTCTACCTCCACCAGACCCTCCACCAATATTCAGCCCATGCTGACAGCAATGACCTTCTCCATTAGGGTTACCGCAATGTCCCAAAAACCTGCCCGAATTAAACTTGCACACGGGGGAACCCCGAAGCACAACAAGCCTTGTACGGCAAGTTGAATAAGTTAGAGTTGATCCCGGACCAGTCCACTCCTGGCAACATCGAGCAGTGACTTCTACGATTATGTAAAGTGTAGTTTACTTTTTTTTACTGATAGTGTAAATTGCGTTTTATGTTTTATGTCGAAAGGAGGGGGGGGATGAGATGGAGCAGCTTTTTTTTGATGAGCAGAAGCGGTTAACCGATCGTGTTGGATTAAAGAAGCGTTATCTGTTTCAGCAGATTGACTGGGATATTAGGTGTATTGGGATTTTGGGGGCTCGGGGAACAGGCAAAACGACGATCATGCTTCAGCGGCTAAAGGACGCTTACGGATTCAGCGATAGAGCCCTTTATCTTTCTGTCGATAATCCTCATTTTCAGAATTTGCATCTGTTGGAATTTGCTCGTGAATTCAAACAGCAGGGCGGAGAAATCCTGTTTCTTGATGAAGTTCATAAATACCGGGATTGGTCGATTCACGTCAAGGCAATTTATGATAGCCTTCCAGATCTAAAGATAGTTTTTTCCGGTTCCAGTCTTTTGCAAATAAGTCAGCAAAAAGCAGATGTAAGCCGGCGGGCCGTGATCTATCATCTGCATGGTTTATCCTTTAGAGAGTACCTTGATTTTTCTGAAGGCAGAGTGTTTCAGCCTGTATCTTTGACTGAAATAATCACCGAACATCGTTCCCTGGCAGCTTCAGTTGCTGATGGAACAACCATCCTGAAATCTTTCAGAAACTATTTAAAATATGGCTACTATCCTTTTTTTCTGGAAGAGCCGGATGTCTATATTTTCAAATTGCGTGAAGTAGTAAACCATATTATTGAAGTAGATCTGCCCCTGATTCATCATATTGACTCGCGACGAATTGCCAATATGAAAAAACTTGTCTATCTCTTGGCAACATCGCTTCCCTTCGTGCCTAATATGGCAAAATTGGCGCAGGCAACCGATATCTCCCGTCCCACCCTTTACAACTATTTAGAACATCTCCAGGATGCCAGATTGTTGAACATGGTTCACAGTAAGGGGCGGGGTTACAGTAAGCTTGCCAAGCCGGAAAAAATCTATCTAGAAAATGGTAATCTGATGAACGCGGTCAGTAACCGGGTTCACACTGGAACTTTGCGCGAGATCTTCTTTGTCAATCAGATCAAAAATTCCATGAATCTGCAGCCTGCCTTTATGGAAGACTCCATTGAACTGAGTCATCAAGGGGATTTTCTTGTACGTGGTGAACTCTTTTTTGAGGTTGGAGGTAAAAACAAAACTGCCAAACAGATTGCCGGGATGGAAAATGCCTACATAGCTGCTGACGATATTGAAAATGGTTTCGGCAAAAAAATACCGCTATGGTTATTCGGTTTCTTATACTGAGTGGGCCGTTCTGGGGTCAAGGCCGTTCTGGGGTCAAATCTTTATCCTTGACATTTTTG
>JAOZKP010000023.1:0-2708 GCA_029935295.1 bacterium
TCAATTATGACCCCAATCGAAACAATTTGTGAGAGATAGCTGAAGAGTTACAAACCTTTTAACTTATAGCTTACAGCTTAAAGCTTAACCCCATGCGTCTGGCTAATTTTCGTAAAAAATCCCGTCCGCAAACTGCCAACGGTATCACCTGTACTACCGCTGAGCTGCTTGAGCTGCGACATAAAGCGCGTTCTTTACTGGGGCAGAGTTCCCAGAAAGCCTACTCGATTATGTCCGGCAGTATGCTCTCCAAATTTCGCGGACGGGGCATGGATTATGCTGAATCCCGCATCTATACCCCGGGTGATGATATCCGTTCAATCGACTGGAAAGTAACCGCCCGCAGCGACAAGCCCTACACCAAACTCTATATGGAAGAACGCGATCACCCGATTATGACCCTGGTCGATTTCAGCCCGTCGCTCTATTTCGGCACAAAAGAGGCTTTCAAATCAGTTATTGCCGCCCGTTTAGCGGCAACCATCGCCTGGACCGCAGCCTTAAACAATGATCGTATCGGTGGCATTCTCCAGACCGCTGAAGAACGCTTTGATTTACGACCAAAAGGCGGCCGCAAGGGAGTGTTGGCGCTGATTCACGCTCTCGCAAAAGCGACGGAACAAAACCTTGCAGAAGATTCGACCTCTTTTCTGGAACAGATTTTACACCACGCTATCCGGACCATCCGCCCCGGCAGCCGGATTTTTCTCATCAGTGATTTCTATAATTTTGACCAGAATCTCGAACAGAGTTTAAGCCGCCTGCGCCGCCATAACGACCTTATTCTTTGTCAGATTATCGACCCGCTTGAACTTGAGGCCCCGGCACCGGGCATCTACAACATCAGTGACGGCCAGAAACGGGCTCGTTTTAATACGAAAACTGCGGATCTGCGCTTGGCCTATAGTGCGACGTTTAATGAGCAACGCGAAAAATTAAACCGGATTACAACCACCCTGAAAATCCCCTACCTGAAAATTGTTTCGGGCAGTGATATTACCGGGGTCATGCGCCGGGGCCTGAATTTGCAACGCAGCGGTACCCGAGCATGAAGAATCTGAATCAACTCCCGCAGAATCCGCTGGCCGGCCTTAAAGATATCCATCTGCCGCCGCAGCCGGGCTGGTGGCCGCCGGCTTTAGGCTGGTGGCTGGTTGCGATTTTGCTGCTCGCAATTTTAATCTTTATGCTGCGAGCCTGGCGCCGCCGTCAAGCCCGGCTGCGACCGATCAAACTAGCCTTAAAAGAGCTGAAAGCTCTCGACTTTACAGTGTCAGATGCAAACCAACGTCAACTGTTACTGCAGCAGGTTTCGGCTCTTATGCGCCGTTTTTCACTGACTTTTTTTCAGGACAAAGAGGTCGCCGATCTCTGCGGCCAGCCATGGCTCAATTTTTTATGTGAAAACAGCGGCACCGTCGATCGGGTGGCGCTCCGGAAAACTTTTGCTCCGCTTTTGCTAGGTCCCTATGCCCCAACTTGTGAAGTTGATCTCCGAGCTTTGGAAGAGGCAGTTGCAGACTGGTTCAAGAATTTACGCCGGCAGAAGTTCAAACCGACGTCAGCAAGTCATAAAAATCAGCCGGCAGGAAAAGGTGATATCTCATGACCAAGTTTATCTGGCCCGAGATTTTCTTCGCCCTGCCCCTGCCGCTGCTTTTTTACCTGCTCCTGCCTGAGGCCCGGAGCAGTGCCGGCAAGGCTTTGAAAATCCCTTTTTTTAAAGAGCTGGCCGAGTTTAGTGACAGCACTAGCAAAAAAAGCTCTTCCTGGCTAAAAATCATTGCCGTAATCAGCTGGATTTTATTGATCCTGGCCGGAGCCCGACCGCAATGGATTGGAGAGCCGTTAAGTACGCCGATCAGCGGCCGCGACTTGCTGCTGGCGGTCGATATCTCCGGCAGCATGAAAGTCAAAGATATGAAAATCGACGGCGAAGCCGTAAACCGCCTGACAATGATTAAGAAAGTGGCTGGAGATTTTATTGAGCGGCGTCAGGGAGACCGGATCGGCCTGATTCTTTTCGGCACCCGGGCCTACCTCCAGGCACCATTGTCACTTGATCGAAAAACCATAAATCAGTTTCTGCAGGAGTCGATGATCGGTATTGCCGGTGAAAAGACGGCAATCGGTGACGCTTTAGGCCTGGCCGTCAAACGCCTGCATGTGCGGCCGGGAAAACGTAAAGTTCTAATTCTCTTGACTGACGGTGCCAATACCGCCGGTTCGATCGAACCGCTGAAAGCGGCCGAACTGGCCAAAACCGACAATATTACCATCTATACGATCGGCATTGGTGCGGAAAGGATGGTGGTTGACACCTTTTTCGGCCGGCGGGTTATGAGCCCCTCGGCTGACCTTGATGAAGAGAGCCTGACCAAGATCGCGCAACTTACCGGCGGCCGCTATTTCCGGGCCCGGGAGAGTGCCGATCTCGAAAAAATCTACGCCCTTGTTGATAAGCTTGAACCGGTCGAAAGTGAAGATTACTCGCTTAGGCCGATCCACGAACTTTTCCCCTGGCCACTGGGTTGTGCTCTGTTTCTGGCATTTATTATGATCGGGATTAAAACGAGAAATCAATAAATAACGATACCATTATGCTGCTGCGGGTAGCATTGAACTTTGCTTCGCCCGCTTCGAAGGGGACACGGCTCAGCCCGCCACGGGCTTAAAGCCCGGTCTGGAGGCATGTCCCCACATCGAGA
>JAOZKP010000023.1:2808-17255 GCA_029935295.1 bacterium
TTTTTTACAGATTTTCATTTTATCCGGCCCTGGTGGCTGCTGGCTTTGCCTTTAGGCTTGATTCTGCTGGCCGGGTTTAAGCGGCGGGAACCGGGCCAGAGCCAGTGGCATAAAGTCTGTGATCAGCATCTTTTAGAGCAGCTGCTGGTGGGTGATGGTGTGGTTGGCAAAAAAAGGATTTATAGTGCTCTTTTAAGTATGCTGATTCTGGTTACCCTGGCGTTGTCGGGACCGACCTGGGAACGTCTGCCACAACCGCTCTATCAAGCAACTGAGGGCCGGGTAATTGTGCTCGATCTCTCAATGTCGATGGCGGCAACCGATATCTCACCGTCGCGTTTGACCCGGGCCCGCTACAAAGCAATTGATCTAATTAAGGCCGGGGCCGGGATTGAACAGGGTTTAGTTGTCTTTGCCGGTGACAGTTTTATTGTTGCACCATTGACCGATGACCAGGCCACACTCTTAAATCTTCTACCCAGTCTTAGTACCGATACGGTTCCGGTTGCCGGCAGCCGGGCTGATCGCGGCCTGAAAAAAGCTTTAGAACTTTTGCAGCGGGCAACTATCAGCCGGGGCCAGATAATCCTGATTGCTGATGATGCCAACCAGGAAGCTGTGAGTATTGCCAAAAAAATACAAGAAGCCGGACACCGGATTGATGTTATTGCTGTCGGCACAAAAACCGGGGCTCCGGTCGCCCTGCCGGAGGGCGGCTATCTGAAAAACAGCCGGGGTGAAATTGTGGTTCCGGTTCCCGATTTTGCTGCGTTAGAAAAGGTCGCTGACAGCAGCGGCGGCAGCTACCTGAAAATTGATTCCCGGGAGAGTGCATTCAAGCATCTCAACCAACTCCAGACTCTCTTTCCGGAAGAGCAGAAGGAGAGTAAATTTACCGGTGATCAATGGCTGGATCGGGGTCCTTGGTTATTAATTCCGTTGCTGCTGCTGGCCGCTTTAAGCTTTCGCAAAGGCTGGCTTCTGCTGCTGTTCTTAACTCTTCTCCTGCCGCCGAAAACGGCTTCAGCTTTCACATTTAAAGATCTCTGGCAACGCCCGGAACAGCAGGCAGCTAAAGCCTTTAATAAAAATGATTATGAAAGGGCCGCCAATTTTAGCCGAAATCCCGACTGGCAGGCCGCAGCTCTCTACCGGGCCGGTAAATTCAAAGAGGCCGCAGCCGCCCTTGAATCCCGTGATTCAAGCCTGAGCCACTATAACCGCGGCAACGCCTTGGCTAAATCCGGCGACCTGAAACAGGCGCTTGCGGCTTATGATAAGGCATTGGCAATCGATCCGGAAATGACCGACGCCCAAACCAACCGCGACCTGGTGGAAAAACTTCTGAAAAAACAGGAACAAAAACAGCAGGAAAAACAGCAAAAGCAGGATCAATCTGACGATAACAAGAAATCTGACCAGGATGAAAAGAGCGACCAAGAAAAAAGTGATTCGCAGGAATCGGATTCTGAAAAAAATTCTGATCAGCAGCAACAAGGTGATCAGCAACAGGCAGACCAAAAACAAAAATCGGAAAAATCGGACAACTCCGAAAAAGAGCAGCAGCAAAAATCGCAATCATCACAAGAACAGAAAAGCCAGGAATCTGAATCGGAATCCTCCGCCCAAGAACAACCCAACAAAAAGGATGATAACAAACCCGCAGACCAGGTAAAACCTGAACAGAAAATGGCGGCGGAGAAACCGGATGATAAATCGCAGGATAAGCAACAGACCGTGGCGGAAGATGAGAACGAAAAACCGCTAGACGCGAAACATCAGGCGTTAGAGCAGTGGCTACGCCGGGTTCCGGATGATCCCGGCGGCCTCCTGGAAAGAAAGTTCCGCTATCAGTACCGTGACCGCAAAGATCGTTCTCAGGGCCATAAGGAGTGGTAAAAATGAAAGTTTCAACTACAGTTTCAGTAAAAATAGTTCTCCTTAGCTTACTGTTAACAACTCTGCTTCCTTTAATCTGCGAAGCTCAGGTTATAGCCCGGCTTGACCGCCAGGTTATCGGCATCGATGAAACCGTCAGGCTCACAATTGAAGCCGACGGCGCCCGCAATACAATTGCCGATATTGACACCAGCGCTTTGGAAAATAATTTCTCAATTTTAAGCCGCTCAAGCAACAGTAGTTTCCAGATTATTAACGGCTCTGCCACGGCCAAGAAGACCTGGACTTTTGAAATTGAAGCAAAACATACCGGAAATTTTACCCTTCCGCCATTTGTCATCGGCAAAGAGAAAAGCAACCCTTTAACTCTTAAAGTTACAGACTCAACGCCAACGACTGCACTCGACCCGCAAAACCTGAAAAATGTTTTTCTCGAAGTTACGCCGCAGATGGATACCCCGGCTTATCTCCAGGGGCAGATAACTGTCAGTGTCAAACTTTTCCTTAACAGCCGGATGCGGATCAGTGAGGCTTCACTTGAAGAACCGGATATTGCCCACGCAATTGTCCAGAAACTGGGCGATGATCATAACTATCAGATTAAAAAAGGGGATAAAACTTTTCAGGTAATCGAGAGAAAATATGCAATCATGGCGGAAGAAGGCGATGCAGTCATTATTCCGCCCCTCCGTTTTCAAGCGACAAGCCTGAACTCCGGCAATCGGCGTTTAAAGGGTGATCCTTTTTTTAACCGTTTCACCAATCAGGGGAAACGCATCTGGACAAAAAGTCAGGAACTTAAAATTACCCTGACCCCGATTCCTGATGAATTTAACGGCAAAAACTGGCTCCCGGCCCGGGGTTTGGAAATAATGGAGAAACCTGACGATGGCAAAGAGCTTAAAGTCGGCGAGCCCTTAACCCGGGTCATCCAGATTGAAGCTTTAGGCCTGACTGCCGAACAGCTGCCAGAAATTGAGGTTAAAGCTCCGACAGGAAGCAAGGTCTATCTTGATCAACCGGAAATGCAGACTAAGATTGACAACGGCGATCTCCTCCACGCCGTCAAACGCCAGTCACTGGCTTTTATTCCTTCACGTCCCGGCACATTCACTCTGCCGGCAATCAATATCAAATGGTGGGATGTGGTCAACAACCGGCAGGAGTCGGCGATTCTGCCGGAGCGAGTAATCAAGGTTGTCAATGCCGGCCCGCTAGCGGCGGCTGCCGGAACCTCGGCAAACTTACAGCAAAACAAAGAACCAGCGGACAAAACCGGGAAAGCCGAAGCCGACAAAAAGTCTTTGCCGGTTCTACAAAACAACCTGTCCAAAACTGATCAGCAAATTTCAGCAGAGCTCCGACTCTGGCAGACGGTAAGTGCAGTTCTGCTGTTCATCTTGATTATCACCCTGCTGCTCTGGTACCGATCCCGTCGGCGCCAGGTTCAAACAAACAAATTGACACGAAAAACAGCGCTACGGCCAATTGCTAACCGGGACTCTATAAAAAAAGCCTGCCTTGACAACGATCCCAAATCGGCGCAGGCGGCAATTCTTGACTGGGCCGCCGCAAACTGGCCGGAGGAATCACTCACCAACCTCAAAACAGTTGCCCGCAAACTCAAGCAGCCGGAGCTAATGAAAACTTTTACTGACATCGAAAAAGCTCTCTACAGCCCGGCTGATCAATCCGCATGGAATGGTGAAAAAGCCTGGTTAGAAATTGCAGACAAACTTACTGTGAGTTCACAATCGAAAAAAAAACAGAAAGATGATTCACTGCCGCCGCTTTATCGTAACAACTCAACTTCCTGACTTAAATTAACTTATTAATTTTTAAGTGATTTATTGATATTTTGAATTTTCTTTTAAAAACTTTTACCGCCCGTTTTTCAGGTTTGACATTGCTTCGCCCTCGTTAACGGGGTCAAAGCTAAAGCAATGACCCCAATCGAGACAGGTCGGATTTTGTCTATTATGTGACAGTCGGGGTCAAACTTGACAATTCGAACGAGTGGGGCAAAATTTTGATAGCAGGTCATTTTTTCAGAAAAGCATCAAGTTCACCGGCGGCGTCCAAGGCGAAGAGATCATCGCAACCGCCGACATGGTAGTCACCGATAAAAATCTGCGGTACCGTTCGCCGGCCGCCGCTGCGGGTCTGCACCTCTTCGACCATGGCCGGATCCTGACTGATATCAATCTCTTTATAATCCACACCCTTACTGCTTAACAACTGTTTCGCCTTCACACAATACGGACATACCTGAGTACTGTAGATAGTTACTTCCACCATTAGATCCTCCGTTAATCACCTTTGAGTACCTGTTCGACTACTTTCTGTAAAATTTCCAGACGATAAGGTTTCTCCACCCGGCCTTTATATCCATACGTGGCGAAATCTGTCATTATTGGATCAGTAGCATAACCGCTGGAAACTATTACCCTGGCTTCCGGATCAATCTTAAGAATTTCCCGGGTAGCTTCAAGACCGCCCATACCACCGGGAATCGTCAAATCAGTTATAACTGCTGCGAACGGTGCCCCTTTCTCCTGAGCGACCCGATATTCAGAAACTGCCATTTCACCATCAACTGCATAAGTCACATCATAACCCAACTCCTGCAATATTTCACCGATAACCTCGCGTACTACATCCTCATCATCAAGTACCAGCACCCGGACTCCGGAAGTACCAGTATTACAATCTGCACCGGCAAGTTCTTCAACTACGGTCTCAGGATAATCAAGCAATGCGGGAAACTGCATTGTGAAAACAGTGCCCTCATTTAATTTCGAAGCAACCTTAATTGTCCCGTTATGCTTTTTGATAATGGAATAAACTGAGGCCAGACCGAGACCTGAACCTTTAGGCTTAGTGGAGAAGTAGGGGTCAAAGATTCGGCCAAGATCATCTGGAGCTATTCCGCAGCCCTCATCCCGCACAGAAATCTGAACCAGCGTTGCTTCTTCATTCATCACATTTTCGGCGACAACAGTTATGGTTCCCCCGCCTGACATTGCCTGCTGGGCGTTAATAACCAAATTACCAATAACCTGACTCAACTGCCCCTTATCAGCCTCAATCGGCCAAAGATCAGCCACAATATTGATATCCAACTTGAGACTGCTACCCCGCAGCGAAAAATGGGCGGCTTCACTAACCAGAGTGCCGATAGAGATAATCTCTTTCACCGGATCGCCACCCTTGGCAAAAGTTAGGAGCTGCTTTGTTAAGCCAGCGGCATTTTCAAGTGACTGCCCGGCAGTTTCGAGATATTTATAAGCTTTATGATCATTATCTATATATCTTCTGGCAAGTTCTATATTACCAAAGAGCCCGGTCAGAAGGTTATTGAAATCGTGGGCAATTCCTCCCGCCAGAATACCAACCGAATCCAGTTTCCGTAATTTTAAGAGTTCATCTTCCGCCTCTTTGCGCTCAGTAATATTCTGGACCAAAGCCGCATACGCATAAGGCTCTCCCTCTTTATTTTTAATCAGGGTCACGCTCATCCAGGTCGGAAAGGTTGTACCATCTTTACGCATATGTCCGACTTCACCAACATGAAAACCTTTCTTCAGAACCCTTTTATTAAATTTTTTAACATCTACGGAAACCTGCTCCGATGAATGAAAAATTTTCAATGAACACCCGACAAGTTCTGCATCACTCTGGTAGCCATGCATCAAAGCCCAGGCATAATTAACATATCTCAGAGTCCCTTCTAAATCAACAATCGCTATCCCCTCTTCAACCTGTTCGACCACTATTGCAAGTTCACGCCACCTCTCCTGCGCTGCATTTTTTTCACGCAACATAATGTTGGCATCTCCGGCCACATTGAAGAGTTCCTGAAAACGAATTTTACCTCGATCTATTTCCAGCCCGCCTGAAACAGCTTGCCTGAGAAAAGTCGCAAACAGATCAAACTCACGGATAAAGCGCCGGTTAATAAAGTGTAAAAGGAGAATGAAAAAAACTACTATTACACCGGCAATCAAAACTTTGTTCAGCAGCCCTCTGCGAAAGTTCTGACTTAAAACTGTGTGCATTTTTGCAATATCAGCTTCGACATTATCAACATAGAAACCCGCCCCAACCAGCCAGTTCCAGGCCGGTACCCCGCAGACAAACGAGATCTTCGGTCGAGACTGCTTAAGATCATTCAACTTGCCCCATTCATACTCGATATAGTCACCGTCAGGCTTGGCCGCAGCGACCAACTCGTTCTCAAAAAAACTCTTCACCCTTTCGCCGCCACCGGTTAGTTCCCAAAGTTTTATCGTCTCTTTGACAACTTTCCCGTTTGTTAAAAGAGCATCTCCATTAAAACGATTGATAAAAACATATCCAGATTTGCCAAATCTTACCCGGCTGATTTCATCTAAAAGACCCTGTTTCGTCTCACTTTCAACATCGTCAACATAAAGACCTGCACCAATAAACCAGTTATAAGGCGCAAACTTTTTAATAAAAGCAATTTTCTGGTAGAAATTGCCTTTAACCTTGGGTTTAGTCCAGAGGTACTTGTAAAAACCCTCACCCGCTTTTTTGGAGATATCAATCATATCCCGAACTACAAATTTACCATTGGAATCCTGTACTTTCAGCAGATTTATTCCTTCGAGTTCCGGTTTATCAGCAAATAACACTGCAACCCCATCCAGACGGGTAATAAAATAGTAGCCCGTTTCCCGGGCAAATCGCACCGGACGCAGGGCATCCAGAATCATCTTTTCAATCTCGGCTGGAGTTTTAATTGATTTGTTCTGCTGAAAAATATTCTGGGCTATAGCCCAGGCTTCGTCAACACGCTCCCGCACAATATCTCTGGTCTTTTGCTGCCGCAAGGAGCGGTGGTAATCTATAGTATCGACCACCCGGAGAACTTCACGTTTGACCATCTCTTTCTGCTGCGCAACATACTCGGTCCGCAATTTTTCGGCATTCTGGACAAAACTGCGCTGGTAAACTACAAACTGCGAAATTATCCCGGTAGCCACCAGCAGAATAAACAGGCTGAGGAAAAGAACGCGAATCAGGGTAACAAATCTAATGCGTTTACGAATCATAATTTATTTAACACTCTTTTCAACCTCTACAATAAAGCGCTGCCAACGGTTTTTAAAATCAGCCAGCGGCAACGAATCCATGGTTCGCAACTCGAAAGTCGGGCCTTTCAGGTTAAAGCGAACATCAGTAAAAATGGTCGTCAGATGGACTAAAAATTGGCTAAATGAAGGATTTTCAAGCTCTGCAAAAGGAATTCGCCGATTAAAATCAACTGCCGTGAGGGCGTGGCGGACAATCTTAGTTAATAACTCTTCAACATCAGAAATCTCCCCAAAATCAGGCAGCAGACAGCGACTGCTGTCGGTCGCATCCCAGATCGCGCGCCGATTTTCAGACATAGCAAAATCCGCATTTTGCGCCAATTGCAGCAGAAGTTTGAAAAGCGGTACAATTTCAGAAAATGCGCGGATTCTGACATGGAGCTGAATTGAGGCAGTCCCCTTCATCATCTCACGGCCCCGCCCCCGATTATCAGTAAAAAGTGAATGCATATCCTGATAACGCTGTCCGGAGATACATAAGGGCGCTAATTCACGCCCGGGGATATAATCAAGTGCGCTATAATTGACGGCAAAATCAGCCGCAATTTTCCGGTTAGTATCGGTCAGATGCTCAAGAAGCTTTACGAATTTATCATTATCTTCGGCCAGCAGCGGTGGTGAGCCGTATTCCAGCTGCCCGCCCGGCTCGAAGCTTATATCGAGGCCATCTTCAGCTTGAAAACTGCCGTCAGCCTGCAGCGCAAAACCCAGCTGCGGCAGAGCCTGTTTAATTGAAATTACAAGTTCCGGAGTCATTTGCGTATCCGGCATAAATTCATATTCGAAACCGTAAGTAAGCGGCCCGGGGTTAAACGATCTCTCTAAATAAGCATAGAGCTGTTCACTAAACTCATGTTCAAGAACTACACTTACTTGACTAGAACTATCAGTCACAACAGAATTCCTCATACCATAACGTAAAAACCAGAATTGCAAAAAGGCGATCGGCCCCCGAGACCAGGGTCTCCGGCCCGACGCCGACTGCAGTCACCTGCCGGGTCAATTCATTTACCATCACCGGGTCAAGTACCCCGTGCCGTTTAATCATTCCCCCTGCCAGAGCTTCAGCCACCACTTCCGGCCATAACTCACGCTCGCCAAGCCAGGTTGCCAGCGGACTCGTGAAAGGCTGTTTGCGGCGCCAGGCACTGCGTTCATCCAGCAGTTTATAACGTGAAAAAGTCTCTCTTAAAATATATTTTTCGCGGCCATCCGTAAGATTAATTTTATAATCGACCGGCAGACGGGCGGCAAACTCCGCCAGGCGATAGTCCAGAAACGGAGTCCGGGTTTCGAGAGAATGCCGCATTGAGAGCTTATCGAGCCGCAAAATAACATAATCCGGCAGGCGGCAGCGGCTTTCAACCGCCAGGGCCGCATTCAGAGGATGTTCAGAGCCATCAAGCTGCGGCGCCGCTTTAAGCTGCTTCAGTCCGGGCACAACAATCTTATCATACCCTAAAAGTCGGGATAATTCAAATTCTGAGAAAAGTGTCTCGCTCTGAATATATCTTTGCAGGGGATCATCGGCCCGCTGCCGAAGATACGCCTTTAATTCAGGGTAGAGATTATCAAGTTTAAGTCTATCACCGCCATCACCGTCAAGGTAGGAAACTGCGGCCATCTCGATAAGAAATTTTCGGTAACCGGCAAAAATTTCGTCAGCACCCTCACCGGTAAGTACAGTTTTCACCCGGTGGCTGGCCATCCGGCAGACCTGATCCGTCGGCAGGGTTGCGCCTAAAAAAATCGGCTCCTCCAGTGCTCGAACCAACTCCGGAAGATCATTCAAAGATGATCTCTGACAGAAACCGACATGATGCTTGGCCTGAGAAAAACGGGCTCCGCCGGCCGCTAAAAAATCTTTAACCACCGGCAGTTCATTGTAGATTTTTTCCTGAAAAGCGATCGTGAAAAGCGACAATTGGGGCTGCAGCTTCATTGCCGCCGCAGCGACCGCACACGAATCGATGCCGCCGCTTAAGAAACTTCCAACCTCAACATCGGAACGTAAACGCAGGCGCACAGCATCTGTAAAGATTTTATAAAACTGCTCTTCCGCTTCCAGCAGTGAAATTTTTTCACGCCGGCCTGAGCCGGAGTCACACCCCGGAAAAACATTCTGCCAATATGATTTAATCTCATAATCACCGGAATCAAGATTATAGATCATGAATGAACCCGGCGGCAGGCGCTTTATCCCGGCAAAAATAGTTTCCTCGCCGGGAAGATAGCGATAGGTAAACAGGGTCGGAAAGGCATCTTTCTGAATCTTGGCGGCACCGCTGACTTTTAACAGTGGCTTAATCTCGGAAGCAAAGAAGAGATCGCCGTCAACTACGCGATAATAGAGTGGCTTAATTCCGAAACGGTCACGAAAAAGGAGCAGCTGCCGCTGTCTCGGTGCAAAAAAAGCCCCGGCATACATGCCGTTAAAAACCGACAATGCGGTTTCCGGCTGAAACTGCCGAAACATCTGCAGGATAACTTCGGCATCACCTTTTGTCTGCCAATCGACATCCGGCAAACCCTCTTTAAGTTCAAGATAATTATAGAGCTGACCATTACAGATCAAAGCGGAGTTATCGGCCTTGGCATAAACCGGCTGCATCCCGGTTTCAAGATCTAAGATCGAAAGCCTGACAAAACCAAAACCGACTTTGCGTAAACCACTTTCATAAACGGCGACGGCGGCATCATCAGGGCCACGATGGACCTGAGCTGTCCCCATCTGCAGTAGTTTCTCTTTTATCTCCCCGGCCCCTAATCGGGCCGAAATTATTCCATGAATCCCGCACATATAAATTCAACTCTAAAACTGATAATAACGTAACTTCCAAGGTAACTGTTCAACTACCTCTCACAAATTGTCAGGATTGGGGTCATTGCTGGTACAAGGTGCGTCAGCACCCCAGCTTTGACCCCATTTATGAGGGCGAAGCAATGTTCGACACCATTTGTTATAGATTTATGGTGACACAGCTGAATAGTTACTTTCCAAGTGTCTCTGCACCTAAAAAACAACTATCAATTTTATAGTTACTTTGGCTTGTAAACGCAAGGAAGAACTTAAAAGGAGGAAACGGCCCGGTGCTTGTCACGGCTTATCCAAAAAAGCAGCAGCATACCTGGCAGAGCCGCTAAAGTGCAGAAGATAAAAAAGCTGCTCCAGCCTAAAGCCGAGACCGCATAGCCGGTCGGCGCCGCAGCCAAAACCCGGGGCACCCCCATCAGGCTGGAGAGCAGGGCATATTGCGTAGCGGTGAATTTTTTATTGGTGAGAGAAGCCATGTAGGCAACATAAGCGGCAGTCCCCATGCCGCCGCTCAGGTTTTCAAATGCGATCACCCCGGCCAGAAGTGAAAGTGTCGGCGGCAGATTGGCAAGCAGGGCAAAACCGGCGGTAGATATTGCCTGCAAGATTCCAAAAATCCAGAGAGAACGTAAGATTCCCCATTTCAAGAGGATAAGACCACCTAAAAACCCGCCGCCAATTGTCGCCCAAAAACCGAAGAGTTTGACAATTGTGCCGATTTCGGTTTTGCTGAACCCAATCTCAAGATAGAAAGGCATAGTCATGGTGGTCGCCATCTGATCGCCGATTTTGTAGAAAAGAATGAAGGCCAGCAGAAGCAGGGCCCCGGGCCGGGTAAAATAGTCGATAAAAGGCCCAACAACCGCCTCCTTAAAATCGGCCGGTGTCCCGTGTGTCATCTCCGGCTCCCGGCAGCAGCAGGTGGTAACAATACCAACCAACATAGCCGCTGCCAGGATCAGATAGACCAGATGAAAAGGTATATGGTCAGCCATTATCAGGCCGCCGCTGCCAGCTAGAAGCATTCCCACCCGGTAACCGTTGACATAGAGTGATGACCCCAAACCAAGCTCGTTATCGGCAAGATCTTCACGGCGGTAAGCATCAACAACAATATCTTGGGAGGCGGAGAAAAAAGTAACCAGAAATGCGACGCCGGCGACTAGGACCGGATTCACTTTCGGATCGGTCAAACCGAGTCCGACAATCGCCAGCATCAATAGAATCTGAAAAAGCAACAGCCAGCCGCGACGGCGGCCGAGAAGAGAGATGGTGAAACGATCCAGCACCGGCGCCCAGAGAAACTTCAAGGTGTAAGGCAGGCCGACCAGTGAAAAAAGGCCGATAACTTTAATATCGACCCCAACCTCCTGCATCCAGGCTTGCAAAACCGTGATGGTAAGCAGCAGTGGCAAACCGCAACTGAATCCCATCAGTAGAGAAACCAGCATCCGCTGTGTCAATAGCGAGCGCAAAAATATTTTCAACGCAGCCGCTCCAGATCAGGCTCCGTCAAATCAATAAAACAACCCGGCAACTCTTCCCCAAAGTGAAGATAAGATCCTGAACCCAAGCTAAAGTCACATAAATATTTAATACCGGCGGCAACCTGAAGAGCCGCTACCGTATTGACAGTCGGCGTAATATTATCAACCAGAGCTTCGATCTCTGCAGCCGGAGGGGGCGAACCCGAATTTTCAGGAAAACTCTCAGGATAGGTTTTAGGATAAATCTGGGCCATTTTTTCAGAACCGGGTGGCACCGGAGCCATCTGTCCGGACCAACCGGAAACTGCACCATGAATCAGCATCAGGTTATTGCGGGCACACAACTGCGCCAGTTCAAACCGGCCGGAAACTGAATCGAGTGCATCAAACACCAGATCGCAGGATGCGAGTCGAGCTTTACCTGCGGGACTCTGAAAAACCTGATTCAGGGTCTCAATTTCCGCCACAGGATTAACCAACTTACCCCGCTCTAAAGCGGCATCTACTTTATAGCAACCGAGATTTGCCGACGTTGCCAGAAGCTGCCGGTTAAGATTACTTTCACAAAAAAAATCGGGGTCGATCACCAATAGGTGACCCACCCCGAGCCGTAGTAACATCTCGAAAATAGAACCGCCCAACCCGCCACAACCAACGATTGCAACTTTAGCACTGAGCAGTCGCAACTGACAAGCAGAGCCTAGAAGCTTACGCTGCCGCTGAAAACGGAGTGGAAAAAAACCGCTCTCAAGAGCAATTTTCTCAAGTTCCTTATAAGTAATTAAAAACTCAGTCGCAATATCTTTGTAAACCGACAAGGGTAATAAGCCCTCATTATCTGCAGCTTTCCGGATAGATTCAACCAGAGCATCGGTTGACACTCTCAACCTCCACCAATTTTCGGGAAAATTGAAACGATATCACCATCTTCAAGCTTTCGGGAAAAATCTGTATGGCGGCCGTTACAAAGTAGAATTCCAACCTCCGAACCTGATATTTCATGTTTTTCAACTATTCGGGCAATTGTTATTCCATCATCAAACACAAATTTTTCCGCTGCAAAACGTCCTTGACGCAGGCCGGCAAAAAGTTTGACTGTCACTTGCATATCACACAGGACCCACGCACTCTGCCTGAGATATCAGTAATGACATCGCTACCGGCAGCGATGTCATTAACCACCGGATCACCCTTCTGAAAATCCAATAACAGTTTTCGAACTTCATAACGCTGAGCAATAAATATCTCCACCAAATCCGGATCAAACTGGTGGCCCGCCTCTCTCCGCAACTCTAAAAGTGCTTCTTTAATGCTAAGCGGCAGACGGTAGGGACGCTTTGAAGTCATCGCATCGAAGGCATCAGCGATTCCAATGATGCGAGACATCAAAGGAATAGTATGAGCTGTCAGACCTTCGGGATAGCCGGCGCCGTCCCAATGTTCATGATGGTGATAAACAATCTCGGCAATCCCGGCCAGGGAGCTGATCGGTTCAACGATATTGCGCCCCTTTAACGGATGCTGGCGAATTTCTTCAAGCTCACTCTGGGTCAGTTTTCCTTGCGAACTCAGAATTGCATCAGAGATACCTATTTTACCGATATCGTGGAGAATTGCCGCCTGATGCAGCGTCGCAAGTTCATCACTCGAAAAATCGAGCTGCCGGGCAATCAGTTCGGCATAGAGAGAGACCTGACGTGAATGACCATGGGTATAGGAGTCCTTGGCCTCCAGAGCCTGAGCAAAACTCTCTACGGTCTCAATGTAATGTTTCTGCAGATTGTTATAAAGGTATGAATTTTCGATACAGGCGGCGGCTTTTGATACCAGCATATAAAATGAGCGCCGCAACCTATCGGAAAAAGCCACTTCGGGCTGAAAAGATACCAGAATAAAAACCCCGACCAGACGGTTACGCGATTTTAACGAAAATACCATCATCGAACTGAACTGAGTCGTTCCCTGGGTATCCGCAAACAGGGTCGCCAGCAGAGGGTCCTGACCCTGAAAAATTTTACTGCTGTAGCGCGTAAAGTGTTCCTCAGCCACAGCTTTTGAGAGCTGTTTCGGCAAAGAGTTAAGCAGGTACCTGTTACTCTGCTGCATCGGGCTGAAAAGCTTACGTTGCGACAATACAAACGCATCATTATCACAGCTGTCATCATCCAGATAGAGCGCCATAAAATCAGCATTTGTAAATGAAGCTGCAGATTCGAAAAGAACCTTAACAACCTCTTCAAGACATAACTGCGAACTGATCGACTCACTTGCCTGGTAAAGAGCCATCATCTCTTTTAAGTTTATATTTTCCCGCTGCAGGAACTGCCGCTCAAGTGCCTTTTCAACTGCATTGGTAACAATCTCAAATTTGAAGGGCTTGGTAATATAGTCATAAACCCCTTGTTTTATCGCATCAATTGCTGACTGGATTGAGGCATAAGCGGTTATTACAATAATCACCGGCACTTCTTCGAACTCACTAACCCGCCGAATAAGCTCCATCCCGCCCATAACCGGCATATTGATATCGGTCAACAGAAGATCGTAATCCTGCCGGGCCAGCTCTTCCAAAGCTAACGCCCCGTTAGTTGCAGACCCGACGCCGTATCCCCGGAGCTCCAAAAGATCAGTCAGAATATCAACTATCTCCGGATCATCATCAACCACCAGGATATTCATGCTGCTATTGAGCCCGTTACTCTCCATACATCACCAATCTTACAATTTTAGCCAATTTTCCACATGAGAATATGAGTATATCAAAATATCAAGATGTAACTATAATTTCAAACAAACACTGTTTTTACAATTAAAAACCCTCTGCTGTCAAGCAGGATTTCCAAATTACCTATACTATATTTACCAACAAGCAATTTTTTATGGTGCCGTAACAATTTTGATCTTAGTTTGTAAAAAGCACCCTGGTTGCCAAGATTGCGACTCACCAGCCAGTCAACATACTATATGTATGGGCTCATATCTGATGAGACCACAACATCTTGTATTTCTAAATTTTACTTAGCTATCGAGATTTGTTACGAGTGCAGCAAATTTAGCTTGCCCGCTGCTTATAAAGCAAGGTATAAAGTAGCCACTTGTTTTATAACCTTAAAAATAATTCATTTT
>JAOZKP010000579.1 GCA_029935295.1 bacterium
ATCCGGGCCAGAAGGCACTGATGTTGCCGTCTCCATCCTCAGTCACCACCAAATGGGTCGGATGAATCCGATCGGAACCATTATAGCTTGATGTCACCTGCCAAGTCCCGGCGAGTGAATTAATATGCAAGGACTGCATCTCTAAGAGACCTTTATTAAAGTCAAAAACCCCGCTACCGCCAGCATCTTTAATGTAGGTTCCCATATAGAGCGTACCCGGCATATACTTAAAGTCAGATGCGTTATTAAAAACCTCATCATCCGGTGGAGTGATAATGATATTACCAAAGTGAAAATCGTTATCGCCATTATCGGTCTTCTCCCCCTGGCACTGACTGCAACCCAACTCCCTAAAATCAACCTGACTCAAATCAAGTTTCAAACCAGGAGCCGCACCAGCCTTATACCAAAGACTCTGCCAGCCAAAAGATGCTTTGTAAGGAAATAACTTTAAGGTTCCGTTTGGAGTTAAAGCGTAAATATCTCCTTTAGACAACGGATCATGTGAAAAGAGGACAAAGAGCTGACCTTTTGCAGCAGTCGATGCACTAACCGACACTTTATAGTCAATATCAGCTGTATAGGTATCAAAATCAGAGACCACGAAATCAGCATTGGCTACACCTTTAAGCAGAACAACATACTGAGTCCCCCAATCGATCTCTTCAAACGGGATATTTTCCATATCCTGAACCGGACCAACATTGAAATAGAGGCCATCTTCAAGGTAACCCGGTGCCGTTGGGTTGAATGTCACTTGACACGTCAGAGAACCACCAGACGCTCTTATAATATCACCGGCAACGATTCCACTGACACTATAGGAATCAGTCCCTGTAACTGCACCCTTTACCTGTATGTCTGCATCTGAGCTATTGGTAATGGTTACACTCAGAACAGTATTGCTGTCAATGTCACTGTTGGGAAACTGAAGAACCATCGGTGATACATCTATATCAACAGCTGATCCCTGCATCATGATTTCCTGAGGGGCCAGACTATGATCGAAAAGTAGCCGCAAAACCCCACTGAAATCGCCGGCAGACACCGGAGTAAATGTCACAATTCCAACCGTACTCATCCCCGCCTTCAAAGTGCCACTACTTATACCTTCAACTGCAAAAAGAGCACCCGGAAGGTCAACTCCAACAATTTCAAGATCAACGTTACCAGTGTTAGTCACCACCAGAGTTTCTGTTTTGGTTGTCCCTAATGCAGTCTTCCCAAATGAGAATGATTGCGGGGCAACGGTTACGGCCGGCGCGGAGATATCAATCCCGGTTCCTTTTAATTTAACATCAGAGGTAACGACTCCCTGATCATAAAGAACCCGCATGGTTATTTCGTAATCTTTCTCCAGTAAAGGCGTAAAAGTAACCAGTGCATCTAGAACCCCATATGCCGGGATACTACCTGGAATTCCATTGACAGCAAATACTCCCTCCGGAAGATCAACGGCGGTAATATTTACATCGACACTGCCTTTATTAATAAAACGCAAACTGGCGCTCTTACTGTTTCCGGTATTACAGCGACCTAAATCAACATCTTCAGGAGCGTCTATAACGTTATTAATATTATAAACACCCACCCCACTCAATCTGATTTCCGAGA
>JAOZKP010000580.1 GCA_029935295.1 bacterium
ACCCCCATCACGTTATGGGTTTGGCGAAATCATAAATTTCTTTGATTATCGCTGAAAAGCTATTGTTGATAGAGGTTGGCAGTAATAATAACTTACCACTGCCAACCCCAAGCTTTCCAGAATTATTCTTCTTCCCTGCGTCGCAACACAGTCAACGCTGTCAAGACCAACAGGCAACTAGTAATAATCATCCCCCACTCCGAAAGAGTTGGAATAGGCTCTTCTTCATCCTCGACATCTATGTCACAGGTAGCATCATTATTGTTTATATTCGGGTCGCCCTCTATTCCATAGACCATGACCATATTGTTTAATGAGACTGGATTGGCTGGCGCCGTCACTATAATCTGAACGGAGGTTGAAGCCGAGGCCGACAGATTTCCGATGCTGCAGGTTACAACACCGGCAACTTCACTGCATCCGCCGGAAGCGGAGACAAACGTCATCTCGGCCGGCAATGTATCTACAACGGTTACTCCAGTAGCGTCATCCGGCCCGTTGTTTGTCACTTCAATAGTAAAAATCTGCTGGGCATTAGTCTCGACCGGATTTGGGGCAGCCGTCTTGGTAATGGCCAGATCAGAACTGTTGCCCTGGCAGGGCAGGTACTCATCCCAGATCTTAATGTCGGCAAACTTTACACCGGCGGCACTTCCGTACGGCAATAAATTAGTGCACACATAGTCCCGCTCGTGGTTGCTACCGAGGCCGATGTTGTAGCCACTCGAGTTGCCCCAATCCACGCCCCAAGGGAAGGATTCCCCAGCGGGGAGCATGTAGCTGGCCGCGAGCTGCCCGTCGACGCAAATCTCGAAGTCGTGATTTTGACCGCCCCAGGCAAAGCTAAGATTATGCCATTCATCATGTGCCACGTATACTCTGGGAGAGAAATGCACCCAGCTTCCCAACAAAACGGTCCAGAGAATCTCAACTTGGCCCCCTACGTTGTACGCCCAGATCGAGAAGGCGCCCTGTCCGCCGCGAAAAGCATTGAAACCGTAGTTGTCACAGACGATTGTTCCGCCTACGTGAGTACTACTGTTGGCGTAGAACGAGAACGAGATGGTTCCATTGTTCCGGAAGGTCATATTAAGCGGAGACCCAACCTCCCAATTGATCAAGGCACTTGATGCACCCGATATTTCGGTGGTGACAAACTCCACCCCATCGGCCCCATTGACGACGCCTGGCGGTGCTGGGTCAGGAATCATGAAATCCGAGCATTCGGGGACTGCCCAGCCGGCCCCGTAGTCACCGTTCTGCAACGTAGCATCGAAGAGCATCGAGCCGCTGGCCGGGGATACGCCGCCCAATCCCGAGAAAACCAAAATACAAGCTGCTACGCACGTAAAAATTGTCGTCCACAGTTTTCGTGTGTTCATTGGTTTCTCCTTTTTTGATTGTTCGCGTTGGTTCCTGTGCGAAAAGGCGCCAAGAGTGAAATGCGATGGCACATAACCTCACAATCGGTTTAGCGTTGTGAGATGTTCCTATTTATCTTCCTAACAGAATACAAACGTCCTGTCAGGAGCTGGGCTGGCACCCTTTGTAGCAATTCATACAGACATTCATCGTTCATGCACCTTCTTCCTACTTACCATTCACAAAAAAAA
>JAOZKP010000024.1 GCA_029935295.1 bacterium
CTTCTCCACCCAGCTGATGCAGAGGATAGTATTTAAGAGCAATCTGACCGTTACTTTTTTCCCACAGACTATTGCGGATCCGGTAACCGGCAGCAACGCCTTCAATTACGGGATGAGAGATGTTGGAAACCTTCATGGTATATTTGGCACCCGACATATCAACCGTCGATTTCCACTTAGCCAAAGGATTCTTTTTCTTAGCCATTACGGCAGATGAGCATGCCATCATGACAACCAACGCCAGCACCAGAACACGCAAACATTTTCTCTTCATTGTCGACCCCTTTTAAAAATTATGACAAGTTGATTGACTAACACAGCAAACTACTTGCCATGCGTCAAAATTTGATGGTTCCGTAAAAAATTATACGCTGGTAATACCCCGTTTCAATTTTTTACGGCCATCTTAAAAATAAAAAATCTATTTTCAAAACGAGATTTTATCATCCAGCGAATGTTCTACTGTAAAGCAAAAAAACCGACGACTGTCAAGGTATAAAATAAGGTTTTTTTAACAACGCATATAACAGCTCACTGCAGGAGCCACATCCCGACGGCCCGAAAGTAACCGACCAGACCACTATTAAAGCGGCAAAAAACTGCAGCCAAAAGCAACTATTTCACTTGCTTTTCATTACACCTGCAAGTATTATGACCCACTTACTCAAAACTAAAATCAATTGCGGCCTACGGCTTAGAAACAGTCACTCTTTCCCAATATAAACCGGACCGGGAAAACCATACGAATGAATGAGAGTCAAAAAAATTCACCAGGTTCATTAAAAAGAGCTGTCCGGAAACGGGTCATGATCATCTTCATTATCATGAGCTTCTCAGTCCCCGTACTGCTTCCAAACCACAGCAACTTGTATGCCGGCAGCAAAAAACAAATAGAGTTTGCGGCCGACCATCCTCCCTACCTGGAAGACTTCATCATCAGCACTGAAGAGGATAGTGTCTGTCTATCTTTAAATGTTGCCAACCCTTTCGACCATGAAATAAAATCTTTACTTCTAAACGGTGTCTCACAAAAGATTTCACTAACTGTAAAGGTTAGCGTGAACAGTTTTAACCTCTATCTGGTCAAATTCAACCGGACGCTAAGTGACAATACCTACACCCATAATATCGACTATGACAATCTGAAAAAAACATTCACCATCACCATGTCAGCCGAGAGCAAACCAACCGAAACAACCTCCTACAAAAAAGCTGTGAAAATTGCCGCCGAATTTAAAGATATCGTTCTGCTCCACAAAAACCAGATTGATGCTGACCGCCACTACCAGGTTGATGCTCAAACCGAGATCAGGGAGGTAAGCCTGCCTTTCCACCTTGAGTATCTCTTCTTCTTTCTCTCAGCCTGGGACCGTAAGAGCAACAGCTATACAATAGATATCCCTAAACAGCTATTAATTGAAAACCTCAAGAGATAACCTTGCCTTCCCCTGCCCTAAATACTGACCAAAGCCTCAAAGATCACGCCAGCAAAGATCATAAACGCCGGCGGCGGGAGATGATTATCATAACTATTCTGATAATTGTCATCACCGCCCTTTTCTACATTGAGATTAACCTGCCCAACCTGCCGACTGACATGCCGATCCTGGGCAATGTTATCGTTTTTGCCCTCATCAACATCAATATTATCCTCCTGCTCCTGCTGATTTTTTTAATCCTGCGCAACCTATTAAAACTCCTGCTCGAAAGAAAACGCAAGATTGTCGGATTTCGCCTACGCACCAAACTGGTAGTTGCCTTCGTTTCACTCTCGCTCTTTCCGACGATCCTGCTTTTTGTTGCGGCCACCGGCTTTATTCGTTTCAGTCTTGACAACTGGTTCTCAACCAACTTTGAAGCCTCACTCGACGCCTCACTGGTGGTTGCCCAGGAGTACTATGACAATCTCCGCCAGCAAAACCAGACTCTGGCTGAATCGATCGCATCCGAAATAACCCGCAAGGGGTTGATGATCAGCACCCAGAAAAAAATTCTGCAAAAGCTGACCGAAACTAAACGTTCCGAATACTCTCTCGATGCGATTGCCATAATCCCCCAACCCGGCCCGCCCTTAGCCTGCGCTTTGAGCTTAAGCTCTGACCTGAAAAAAGAGAATTATCAAGCCAGTATCGACCTGAGTGACCACCTGCAGAATCAGGCTAAAATAGTCCCCATGCCTGACGGCGCCACGATGATTCAAGGCTGGGCCCCGATCCTTTCAACCTGGCAGGGAGATAAAACGGTAGCCTTAGTTATCACCATCAAACAGATTCCGGCAAGCCTGGCCCTCAGAATGCAGGATATATCGGAAAAATACACCGCCTACAAAAAAGCCAAAAGCATGGAGCTCTACATCAAGAGTAACTATATCATGACTTTTGTTCTGATTACCGCCCTGATTACTTTTATCTCCATCTGGTTCGGCTTTTTCCTGGCCAAAGATATCACGGCCCCGGTCCATGAACTCGCCCTGGCGACCCGGCAGATCGCTAACGGCAACCTTGACTTCACCATCGACATGGTTGCCAGCGACGAGCTCGGCATTCTAGTTGACTCATTCAACAGCATGACCGAAAACCTGCTTGAAAGCCGCCGGGAGCGGGAGCTTGCCCATCTCGAGATGAGCCGTATCAGCTCTGAACATGAGCAGAGACGGCACTATATCGAAACTATTCTGAAAAATATCACAACCGGAGTTATTGCTATTGACCGTACCGGCTGCATCACGACCATTAACCAGGCTGCAGAAAATATCTTCTCTTTCGAGCCAAACAATACTCAAGGAAAAAATTACCGGGATATTTTTCACCAGGAACTGATCCAGAAAATCCGCCAATACCTGAAAGAGAGCCAAAGCGAACCTGACACAAAACGAAATCTTGAGCTTACCCTGCCCGATCGCAACCGCTATGTTGCTGTCCGCTTCAGCCCCTTCTATGATGAAACGGAATCATACATCGGCATGCTTATAATAATCAACGATATGACCGAACTCGTCAAAGCCCAGAAAACTGTGGCCTGGCGTGAAGTTGCCCGCAGGATCGCCCACGAAATCAAAAATCCGCTTACACCTATCGCCCTGTCAGCCCAGCGCATCCAGCGTAAATACAGCAATTTAACCGAAGATGGCGACCATGTTTTAAAAGATTGCACAACCACAATTGTCCGTCAGGTTAATGACCTGAAGTCATTGGTTAACGAATTTTCCAGCTTTGCCCGCATGCCCCAGGCCCGGCCGACCTTGCAGAACCTCAACCGGACTATAGACGAATCCCTGATTCTCTACCGCCAGAGCCACACCCAAGTGGAGTTCACATTTACCCCCGACACCCGGGTACCGGAATTTTATCTCGACCAGGAACAGATCAAGCGGGTCATGACCAACCTTGTCGATAATGCCCTGGCCGCCCTGAAAAATATTGACTCTGCTCAAGTCTGGATCGCCACCAGACTTGACAAAAGTCTGGAAATGGTTATTATCGAACTCAACGACAACGGCCCGGGAATGGACGAAAGAACCCAGGCTCGACTTTTTGAACCCTACTTTTCCACCAAAAAAAGAGGCACCGGCTTAGGTCTGACCATTGTCAAAACCATCATCAATGATCATCGCGGTTTTATCCGGGTGCGTGAAAACCACCTGAAAGGCACTTGTTTTGTTATTGAACTACCGATAATTATGTCTTAATAAATCTAATAAATAAGTGAATATAAAAATGAAAAAGACTATTCTGATAATTGATGATGAGCCGGATATCCGCCAGTCGATGAGTGACATCTTTAGTGACGAGGGTTATAATGTCATTACTGCTGAGGATGGCAGCGAAGCGTTGAATCAGCTTGAAAAAGAGACCCCGGATCTTATTTTTCTGGATATCTGGCTGCCTGACAGTGACGGCCTGAAACTTCTGCCCGGACTTAAAAAAGAGCACCCGCAGGTACCGGTAATCATGATTTCCGGCCACGGCACCATTGAAACTGCGGTTCAGGCCACAAAACTCGGTGCCTTTGATTTCATTGAAAAGCCGCTTTCACTCGACAAACTGGTAATTACCGCTAGCAATGCTTTGACCATCTCCCGGCTGCGGGAAGAAAATCTCCGGCTCAAAAAAAGATACAACGAGAATCGCCTGATCGGTGAATGCCACCCCATAATTCAGCTTAAGGAACAGATCAGAATTATTGCGCCGACCGATGGCTGGGTATTAATTGTCGGCGAAAATGGGACCGGCAAGGAACTTGTCGCCCGTGAGATTCACCGCCTCAGCAGCCGCGAGAAAGGACCATTCATCGAAGTCAACTGTGCTGCAATCCCCGACAACCTGATTGAATCAGAGCTTTTCGGTTACGAAAAAGGGGCTTTCACCGGTGCCGAACGGCGCCAGAAAGGAAAATTCGAAATTAGTAACCAAGGCACAATTTTTCTTGATGAAATCGGCGATATGAGCCTCAACACACAGGCCAAAATTTTAAGGGTTCTCCAGGAGAAAACTCTCTCCCGCCTCGGCGGCAGCAGCGCTGTACCCATTGATGTCCGGATTATCGCCGCCACCAACAAGGACCTTGAAGAGGAGATCAAAGCGGGAAATTTTCGCCAGGATCTCTTTTTCCGCCTCAACGTCCTTCCGATTCAGGTGCCGCCGCTGCGCGAGCGGCGGGAAGACATCTCGCTTCTTGCCGAAACTTTTATAACCAACTATTACAACAACCATGGCGGTACCTTCCGGCACCTCTCACCCGAAGTAATTAACCGACTCAAAAATTACGACTGGCCCGGCAATGTTCGCGAACTCAAAAACCTGATGGAGCGGCTCTCCATCATGTGTGCCACCGAACTGATTCAGACAAGTGACCTGCCGCCCTATTTACGTGATCCCGCGCCAAATTGCAGCAACAGTTCAGAAGATTACCACTGGGACGATTTTTTAGCGTCAAATTCACTCAGTGATGCTATAAAGGCCTTCGAAAAACTCTACATTTCTGACAAGCTTCTTAAAAACAGCTGGAACATCTCCAAGACTGCGACCTTAATCGGCATGACGCGCCGCAACCTGCACCGCAAAATTAACGCGCTGGAGATTGTGCAGCCGGACGCTGACTAACAAAAAACGGATATCTCAACGAATGCGGGAACTTGTCCCGCAACCCAAACGGGGCTTTGCGGCCCACAAATAAGCAACTCTTATCAGAACATTTTCTGCTGATGATTTTTCTTGTTTTTTGTGCAGAAAATGACCTGTAAGGTACTAATATGAATCAGGAAAACAACAACGACTACGGAGCCGAGGCAATTGAGGTTCTCAAAGGCCTGGACCCGGTTAAAATGCGGCCGGGAATGTATACCGACACAACCCGGCCCAACCATCTCGCCCAAGAGGTTATCGACAACAGCGTTGATGAAGCTTTAGCCGGCTATGCCAACAGCCTTGAAGTCACTCTCTACACAGACAATTCGATCTCGGTCAGAGATAACGGCCGCGGCATGCCGGTCGATATTCATCCGGAAGAGGGCGTTCCCGGGGTCGAGCTGATCATGACCCGACTCCATGCCGGCGCCAAATTCTCGCAGAAAAACTATCAATTTTCCGGTGGACTGCACGGGGTCGGGGTCTCGGTCGTCAACGCCCTCTCTGAACGTCTGGAAGTTGAAATCCGCCGCGACGGCGGCCGTTTCACCTGCACCTACGGCAACGGTGATATCACTGAAGATCTCCAGCGGGTCGATGATGTCGGCCGCCGCAACACCGGCACGACCATCCATTTCTGGCCCAATCCCAAATATTTTGATTCAAGCAAATTCGCAGTCAGCAAACTGATTCATTCTCTAAGAGCGAAAGCTGTGCTCTGCCCGGGCTTAAAAGTTTCATTTAAAGATCAGATCAATGATGAATCCTACGAGTGGCACTTCATCGACGGTTTGTCGGATTACCTGATGCAGAGCTTAGGCAACTATATCAGGTTGCCTAAGCAGCCCTTCACCCATAAATTCAGCGGCGAACATGAAAATGTCACCTGGTCTCTAACCTGGTTGCCGGAAGGCGGTGAACCAGTCAATGAAAGTTATGTCAATTTAATTCCAACTCCTCAAGGCGGCACTCACGTTAACGGCCTGCGCAGCGGCCTGCAGGCGGCATTTAAAGAATTTTGTGATTTCCGCAACCTGCTGCCCCGGGGCCTTAAACTCTCACCTGAAGACAGCTGGGAGGGTTTGAGCTATATTATTTCATTAAAACTACCGGAACCCCAATTTTCCGGCCAGACTAAAGAGCGCCTGACCTCACGCGAAAGCGCTTCTTTCGTTTCCGGCGTAGTTAAAGATTCTTTCAGCCTCTGGCTCAATGAAAATCCAGCTATCGGTGAAGATCTTGCCGCGATGGTAATTGCCAATGCCCAGAAACGCCAGCGGGCAGCGAAAAAGATCGAAAGAAAAAAGATCACCAGCGGGCCGGCTCTACCCGGGAAACTCGCAGATTGCGTTTCCCAGGACCCTAACATCAGCGAACTCTTTCTCGTCGAAGGAGATTCCGCCGGCGGCTCGGCTAAACAAGCCCGCGACCGCAATTTCCAGGCAGTCATGCCGCTGCGGGGGAAGATTTTAAACACCTGGGAAAGTGATGTTGAAAGCATTATGGCCTCGAAAGAGATTCACGATATCTCCTCGGCTATCGGCGTCGATCCGGGTTCGCCCAAACTTGATGATCTCCGCTACGGCAAAATCTGTGTGCTTGCTGATGCCGACTCCGACGGCCTCCATATTGCCACTCTGATCTGCGCTCTCTTTCTGCGCCATTTCAAACCTCTGGTCAGTGCCGGCCATCTCTATATCGCCATGCCGCCACTCTACCGTATCGACCGGGGTAAGGATGTCTTTTATGCCCTGGATGAAGCCGAAAAAAATGGCATCCTGGATCGTCTTAAAGGTGAAAAAAAAGCCGGCAAGATTAACCTGCAACGCTTCAAAGGACTCGGCGAGATGAATCCCCTGCAGCTGCGCGAAACGACGATGGCCCCCGACACCCGGCGCCTGGTCCGCCTTAACCTCGACCATGAGGAAGAGGACTTTAAGATTATGGATATGATGCTGGCCAAAAAAAGAGCGGCCGACCGCCGCAGATGGCTTGAAGGTAAAAATCAGTTTACTTCCCAAAATACGAATTAAAATCACGGTTAAAACACCAGGAATCACATGAACCAAGATAACCAGAATATAACTCCAGACGCTACTGAGAAACAGTTTCTCGGCCAGTTTACCGAAAAAGCCTATCTTGAATATGCGATGTACGTCATTCTTGACCGGGCCCTGCCCTACATCGGCGACGGCCTTAAACCGGTACAGCGCCGCATCGTCTATGCAATGTCGGAACTCGGGCTTAAAGCCGGATCTAAATACAAAAAATCGGCCCGGACCGTGGGTGATGTCTTAGGTAAATTCCATCCGCACGGAGACTCTGCCTGCTACGAAGCAATGGTGGTGATGGCCCAGCCTTTTACCTACCGCTATCCTTTAGTTGACGGTCAGGGCAACTGGGGCGCACCCGACGATCCGAAATCATTTGCCGCCATGCGTTACACTGAGTCCCGACTCTCCGCCTACGCCGAGCTCCTTTTAAGTGAACTCGGCAGCGGCACAGTTGACTGGGATGACAATTTTGACGGCACCTTAAAGGAACCAAAGCTGCTGCCGGCGCGCCTGCCGAATATACTTTTAAATGGCAGCACCGGCATTGCCGTCGGTATGGCGACTGACATTCCCCCGCACAACCTGACTGAAGTTGCGGCCGCCTGCATTCACCTCCTTGACCATCCAAATGCGACCACTAAAGATCTCTGTCAATTTATCAAAGGACCCGACTTTCCGACCCAAACTGAAATCATCACCCCGAATGAAGAGATTATCAGTATTTACGAAAAAGGTAACGGCTCGATAAAAATGCGCGCCGTCTATCACAAAGAAGATCACGACATCGTCATCACCGCCCTGCCGCACCAGGCTTCCGGGGCCCGGATCATGGAGCAGATTGCAGCCCAGATGCAAGCCAAGAAACTGCCGCTGGTTGCGGATTTACGTGACGAATCCGACAACGAAGAACCGATTCGCCTGGTTATAATTCCGCGTTCAAACCGGATTGACTGCGAACAATTGATGGCCCATCTTTTTGCAACCACTGACCTTGAAAAAAACTATCGGGTAAACCTTAACCTGATTGCTCTCGACGGCCGCCCCCGGGTTATGAACCTGGCGGAGATAATTGGCGAATGGCTGACTTTCCGCACCGAAGTTGTGCGTCGGCGTTTAGACTTCCGCCTTGATAAAGTTAAAGCCCGTCTCCATATTTTAAGCGGTCTCTTAATCGCATTTCTAAACCTTGACGAAGTCATAGAAATTATCCGCAACAACGACCGCCCCAAACCGATTCTGATTAAACGTTTCACTTTGAGCGACATCCAGGCAGAAGCCATCCTCGAACTTAAACTGCGCCATCTCGCCAAACTTGAAGAGATGAAAATCAGGGGTGAAGGGGACGAACTCGAACAGGAACGTCAGGCCCTGGAAGAGGTTTTAGGTTCGAAATCGAAGCTCAAAAGCCTGATTCGCAAAGAGATTAAAGCCTGCGCCAAACAGTATGGCGACGAGCGCCGCTCACCCACCGTAATCCGGACCGAAGCCCAGGCTCTGACCACAACCGACCTGCTGCCGACTGAAGCAATTACAGTTATTCTTTCTGACAAAGGCTGGATCAGGGCGGCCAAGGGCCATGACATTAATCCGGAAAAGGTTAACTACCGCGCCGGTGACAGCTTCAAAAGGGCAGTTCCCGGGCGCAGCAACCAACCCGTAATTTTTCTGTCAACCAGCGGCCGCTGCTACACCCTGCCCTCGCACAATTTACCCTCGGCCCGCAGTCACGGCGAACCTTTAAGCGGCCGCTTGCATCTCGAAAACGACACCCACATCGAACATCTGCTGATGGGCGAAGAGAGTAAACTCTTTCTCCTCGCATCAGATTCAGGCTACGGATTTATCGCCAAGCTCTCTGACTTAACCAGCAAAAACAAGAGTGGCAAAGCGGTGCTCACACTTCCTTCTGGAAGTCTGCCCCTGGCCCCGCTGGCCGTCAACAACATCCAGGAAGGGAACCTGGTCGCTTTAAGCAGCAGCGGCCGCATGCTGATCTTCCCGCTGGCGCAGCTCCCCCTGCTGCCGCGCGGCAAGGGCAACAAAATTATCCATTTTCCTCCGAATCGCAGTGAACACGATAAGGAGGTTTTAAAATCGATAGTTATTCTGCCCGCCGGAGCTACTCTGAAGGTCTACGCCGGCCGCCGCCATTTAACCCTGAAAAAAGATAGCCTGGAACGCTATATCGGCAATCGCGGCCGCCGCGGCCAGATGCTGCCGCACGGCCTGCAACGGGCGGAACGGATTGAAGTTATCAGCGCAACTGAAAAGGAAATAAAAGATGACAATTGATTGGGCCTATATGCGTAAAGGCTGAACCTCCTGTTCTTGAAGTCTTAAAGTGAACAAGTAAGGAACGCAACTTTCTGAATTGAACAAAAGACTCCAGGAAAACCGAGAATATGCGGGCTTTGGCTTCGCCCCTCCGTAACCGGGGTCAAACTTGACATATTGCTGGGAAACACAAATGTCAATTATGACCCCAATCGCCACATAACAGACAAAAATCCGACCTGTCTCGGTTGGGGTCATTGCTTTAGCTTTGACCCCGTACATTAGGGCGAAGCAAAGTTCACTCTGCCAACAACAACTTTAAAGTAAATGGATGATGCAAGTTTAGAGATAATGGTCGCGGCTTTGGCAAAGCAGCTGCCGGGCACCTTTATCACCAAGGTGCACCAGATGACTCCTTATCATCTGCTTTTACGTCTGCGCGGCGGCGGCCAGGGCGGCGAGTTGCGCCTGTTGATTTCAATTGCACCGCAGGAACCCGGCCTCCATTTAACCTCCCGACGTTATCTAAACCCGCCCCGCCCTTTACGTTTCTGCGCCTATCTCCGGCACCATCTGCAAGGCGCAAAGATCAGCACTATTGAAAAGATCAAAAATGACCGTATTATCATAATCAGGGCGGCCCGACGAAACGAAGATGAACACCAACTTATAATTGAACTTCTCGGCAAACGCGGCAATGCCCTGTTGGGCCGGGGCGAAGAGATGTTGATCGGGGCGCTGATGCATGATAAAAACAGCGCTGAACGACTTAAACCCGGATCACCATACCGACAACCGCCGGCGAAAGCTGAAGATCCCGCCGGCCCGTCTTCTCCGACCATTTTACTAAAAACAATCGGCCTTGATAATTATCTTAACCTCACCAATCAAGAGCTGCAGGGCGGCTACGACAACTGGTTCTTCCCTCTCTACCAGGCCCATTACGGTGATATTGAAACTCGGCGTTTGTGCAAGTCGTTAAAACAGTACCAACGCCGCTTAAAGAAAAGGGCGAAAAAGCTGCAGACGGAACAAACTGAAAAAACTAAGCATCTCAACGACAACCGGATTGGCGATCTTTTAAAGGGTGAGATTCACAGAATCAAACGAGGAACGCAAAAGGTTTCGGTTACCGATTACTACTCAAGTGATTTAGAGAAAGTTGAAATCACCTTAAACCCGGCGTTAAGTCCTCTGGCAAATCTGGAAAAATTTTATAAAAATGCCAAGAAAGCTAAGCGCGGCATAAAACTTATTGAAAAACGGCTGCAAGAGACTGAACAGGAGAGAGATTACGCCGCTGAACTTCTCTTTCAACTTGAAGAGTTAAGCAATGATCCGGATCGGACAATCTCCGATGAAGAGCAGGAGTTACTTGAACTGGCAGCAGAACTGACCGAAAAAAAACGACGCCTGCCGCAGCCCCCGCAAACCGGCAAATCCAAGTCGAAAACCAAGCTAAAATCAAAACCGGAAAAACATAAAACAACTGACAAAAAACAGCGTGGGGTCGAAAAAATTTCCGGCATCAGCGGCGGCATTATCTATCTCGGCCGCAATGTGATCGGCAACGAAAATATTTACCGTCATTTAGGAACACCAAACGACCTCTGGTTTCATGCCCACGACTGCCCCGGAGCTCATGTTCTTTTAAAAACCGCGCCCGGTGCCGCAGAGTGCGCCAAAGAACAGATGCAGGCGGCGGCTTTGGCGGCAACCAACTCAAAATTTAACACTGAAAAAGTAACCGCCGTCACCATGACCCGGGTAAAACATCTCCGCAAACCCAAAGGCGGCCGTTTAGGACAACTGCTTTTAAGCGGACCGATTAAAACACTACAGGTAAACAATCATGACTGAACTGACAGAAATACTGCAACGGCAGCTGGCTTTAAAACTTCTTAAAAACGGTTTTCATCCGGAACAAGTCGTAACCTCGGCAGCGGCCCTCTCCTGCTACGGTTATGACGCCACCCGACAACAGACTGAACCGATGCTGGCGCTGCTTCCAGAAAATGAAGAACAGGTTAAAACCATCCTTAAAATAGCCGGTGAAAAAAGTTTGAAAATTTTTCCGCGCGGAGCCGGGAGTGGCATGTCCGGCGGCTCAATCCCGACTGATGACGGAATAATTATCTCCCTTACAAGAATGAAACAGATTCTTGAGATAGATGAAGAGAATATGATTGCCACGGTTGAACCCGGCGTCATTACCGGCGAACTACAGGAAGAGGTCAGCCGCTGCGGCCTGTTCTACCCACCCGACCCCGCCAGCCTCGCATTTTCAACCATCGGCGGCAATGTCACTGAAAATGCCGGCGGCCCCCGGGCGGTTAAATACGGAGTTACCGGTAATTTTGTCATGGGCCTTGAAGCCTATCTGGTTAACGGCGAGAAGATAAAATGCGGCAATAAATGTATCAAGTCAGTCTCTGGATATGATCTCACCTCACTTTTAGTCGGCTCGGAAGGCACCCTGGCAATTATCACCAAGATTCTCTTAAAACTCCTGCCGGCGCCCGAAACTGTCAAAACATCACTTCTGGCATTCGCCTCAATGAGTGCGGCTGCACGGGCGGTCAACGCCATGCTCAAACATCAGATCAACCCCTCAACCATTGAGTTTTTAGACCATCACTCGATTAATGCAGTCCGTTCGGCTTTGCCATTCACTCTGCCGGAGGCGGCTGATACCGTGCTTCTAGTCGAAATCGACGGCCCGGACGCGTTAGTCAAAGCGCAAAGTGAAAAACTCAGCCGGCTTTTTCAGGATGAGGCCTTGGTTTTAATCGAAGCCAAAGATGAGAACGAACGGGAACAACTCTGGCTCGCCCGACGTAAACTCTCACCAGCAATCGCTAATATTGCTCCACATAAAATAAATGAGGATATTGCCGTACCGTTGGCAGCGATCCCGGAAGTAATTTCCCGCTTAGAAAAACTCTCGCAAGAGATTGACCTGCCGATTGTCTGTTTCGGCCATGCCGGCGACGGTAATATCCATGTCAATGTCATGCTCGACAAAAATGATCCGGCCCAGGCAATTCGGGGCCATAAGGCAATTGATGAAATATTTGCCATCACCCTGGAACTGGGAGGCACGCTCTCCGGCGAACACGGCATCGGCAATACCAAATCCGCCTATTTCAGCAAAGAGTGGACCCCGGCAACCATTGCCACGATGAAGGCTATAAAAAAAGCCTTCGATCCCGGGAATCGCTTAAATCCCGGGAAAATTTTTCCGGCCTAAGAGAATATTATGACAATGACTCAATCTGAAATCTATCAAGAGCTGAAAAAGTGCGTTAAATGCGGCGCCTGCATGGCGGTCTGCCCGATCTACCGGCAGACCGGGCGGGAAGAGATGGTGGCCCGGGGCAAACTCAACCTGATTGAAATAATCCACAATAACCGGGAACTGCCGGAGGCCTGGATTGAAGCCGTGGATCACTGCCTGCTCTGCTGCTCCTGCGAAGAAAACTGCTCCAAAGAGGTTAAAATAACAGAAGTTATTGCCGCAGCCCGCATTCACCAGACAGAAATTAAAGGGTTGAATAAGGTTAAAAAAGGAGCTTTTGCACTCCTCAAAAATCGCATTTTTTCAATCGCAAAATTCGTCAAACTGGGTTCCTTGGTACAGTGGATTTTGTGGCGGCGTCTGCCGCGCCACAGCGGCCTGGTTCGGAGACTGCCGTTACCGGGAATAGATGAAAACATGGTCGTCCCGATTCTCCCGCGCCGCAATCTTGATGATATTTTAAAAAAACGCAAAATCAACCCGCAGTTGCCATCGCTACTTTTCTTTCCCGGCTGTGCGACCCGCTATCTCCATCCACAAATGGGCCTGGATCTTATCTTCGTACTGGAGCAACTTGGCTTTAACGCCATTGTCCCAACTGAATTTAACTGCTGCGGCATGGTTACCTGGGGGGCGGGTGATGCGGCAACTAACACTCAACTTAAGGAAGGAAATCTTAAGGTTTTTAATGACAATGCCCAGGTCAAGACCGTAGTGACCGGCTGTGCTTCCTGTGGTCACGCTTTGAAAGAGTATGACAATCTCCCGCAAGAGTGTGAGATCCTTGATATCAGTGAGTTTCTTTTCCGTCACAAAGAAAAACTTGAGCAACTGGTTGCGGGCCGCAATCTCACCCGGAAAATTACCTATCACGACCCCTGCCATCTCCGCAAAGGTCAAGGCATTACTAAAGAGCCGCGCTGGCTGCTTAAACTGATCGCGGGTGAGAACTTTATTGAGATGCGTCACCCTGAACGCTGCTGCGGTGCCGGCGGTACTTTTGGATTGACTCATAAAGAGCTCTCGCGCAAAATTCTTAAGGAAAAAACCGATGCGGCCGATGCCACCGGCGCCGAAATTGTTACCAGCGGCTGCCCGGGTTGTCTTCTGCAACTAACTGAGGGTGCCGTTGTTGCCGACAGCAGCTGGCAGACTGAACACCCGTTGTCTCTGCTCGCGGAACTGCTGCGAAATAGCTGATCAATCAAACCGAACCCGAAAGGTGATTTCACAATGGAAGAGAAACAGAATCTAAATATTGCCTGGATTGAGGGACAGATAAAAAATCTGCAGCAGCAGCTGTTTATTGCCAAGCATGGCGACAACGACAATGCCTATCCTGAGTTTCTGCGTATCAAAAAAGAGAAAGACCGCTTAATCGACATCCATGAAATTTCACCCAACCCGGTGGTCATGTTCGCGGAAAACGACAAGATCTACTACAGCAACCCCGCCGGCCGCAGATTTCTCGGAGTCGATGAAAATGAACCACTCGCAGCGCTCTCATTTTTTCAACTTTTCCCCGAAGATGAGCGGGAAAAATTTATTAATGAGATGATGCCATTAGCCGTCACAAGCGGCCAATGGCAGGGCGAAATTAAAGTTTCAACTCCGTTTGCGGAACTTACCTGCCATCTGATTTTAATCGCCCACGCGGAAGATGAGCAGGAGGAGCAGTTTTTTTCCGCCACCCTGCATGACCGAACTGCCATCCGGCGGGCCAACCATGCGATCAAGGCTATCATCGGCAACACATTTACCGCTTCCGGCCAGGATTTTTTTGACAAGATGGTAAAGAGCCTACAATCCTGGCTGAACTGCGACACGGTCTGGGTCGGTAAAATTGAGCACCAACAACTTGAAATCCTCGCTATTGAAAGTCGTAAGCCCCTACAGTTAAAATCATTCAGTTATGATTTCGAACACTGCCCTTTAGGCAAAGCCGACCAGAAAGATATCTACTACTGCCCGGAGAATATCCAGGATCGATTTCCAGAAAACTGGGTTTTCAGAGAATTAAACGGGTCAGGCTATGTCGGTATTGCCATCTATAACTCTGACCGAAAATTGATCGGCAATATCTGTGCTTTAAAAGCAGAAAGATTAACCCTGCCGGCGAAAACTGAAGAACTGATGATAATCATGGCGGCCCAGACTTCGGCTGAAATCCGCCATCAACAAAGTGAAAACGCCCTGCGCCGGGCCTCGAAAGAGGCTGATGAGATCAACGACCAGCTCGAACTGGCAATACAGCGGGCCAATAAAATGACCCTGGATGCCGAACTCGCCGCGGCCGCAAAAAGTGAATTTCTGGCCAACATGAGTCACGAAATCCGCACCCCGATGAATGCAATTATCGGTTTTTCGTCGCTTCTGCTTGACAGCAAACTCGACTATGACCAGCGAGATTATCTCGATATTATTATAAAAAACGGTGAAGGTCTGCTCCATATCATCAATGACATTCTTGACTACTCAAAAATTGAAGCCAACAAACTCGAACTTGAAGAGATCCCTTTCCAGATACGCGAGACAACCGATGACATTCTCGGGCTGCTGACCCTGAAAACCACAGAAAAAGATCTCTTTTTTCATTGTATTGTCGATCACAATATCCCGCAGTCACTTCAGGGTGATCCCGTGCGCCTGCGCCAGATCCTGATCAATCTCGCCAATAACGCTATAAAATTCACCAAAAAAGGTGGAATAATTATCCGGGTTTCACTTACAGAAACTGAAAATGAACATGTAAAACTCCTTTTTCGGGTTACCGACACCGGCATCGGCATCCCCGAAGACCGGATCAACTCTCTTTTTCAGTCATTTTCACAAGTTGATTCATCAACCACCAGAGAGTTCGGCGGCACCGGCTTAGGCCTGGCAATTTCGAAACAACTGACCGAACTGATGGGTGGTGAGATCGGCATTGAAAGTCAGCTTGGCAAAGGTTCAACCTTCTGGTTCACAATTCTGCTGCTCCGGGATCCGGCAAACGCCGCCCCGCCGCACGCAGAACTATTCAAAAACTGTCGCTTTCTCATTTTCACCCCTCCCGACAGCAACAACCACGCACTTGAACTGCAACCGATCGGTGAAGTCGTAAAAGAGCATCTGCTCTCGCTTGATTGTGAGATTGATGAGGCCAACTCTTTCCCCGCCATCAATGAACTTCTACTTACCGCACATAAAGGCAACCAACCTTATTCAACCATTCTCGCCGACCTTTCGGAACTTACTGAACCCTGCAGCCTGCATTGCAACCTGCCGAATTTTCTCCGGCCAGAATTTATGATCGCTCTGGCACCAAGCCCCAAACTTGAGCTCCCTGACAGTTATGATGCAATTATTCCGGCACCGATAAAAAGATCTCTTTTTTATGAACAATTGGGACGTTGCATGGGCCTTAAATCAAATGATGAACTGAGTGAAAAAGAGCCTCAAGCAGGGCAGGAATTTAATGAAAAACGGAAACAGCTGAAGATTCTGCTGGTTGATGATAATCAGGTAAATATTAAAGTAGCTTCAAAAATGCTCGCCAAAATCGGCTTCAACTGCACCCCGGCCGGCAATGGAATTGAGGCGTTAGCGGCCCTCGGCAGCAGCCACTATGACGTTGTTTTTATGGATATACAGATGCCGGAGATGGATGGCTATGAAACCACCCGACAAATTCGCAGCCAATCGACAACCACGATAAACCCCGGCGTTATCATTATTGCCATGACCGCCCATGCTTTAAAAAGTGACCGCGACCGCTGTTTGAATACCGGCATGAACGATTTTCTGACAAAACCGGTGCGCCTGGAAGAACTTAACGAAGTTTTAAGCCGGGCCATGAGTCAACTTGAAGATAAATTTGCCGACGAAAACTCGAACACCCCGGGAAGAGCGGTCACCGAGGATACCTCCGCACTAGATGAGAGTCTGGAAATGGACGATTTCTCGCAAAATGATGATGGTACTGCAGATCGGGACACCAAGCTTTTTGACCGAAACGCTTTCTTAAGAAAACTTGATGACGATCTCGAACTCTACCGGGAGCTGCTGGATGACTTTATCCAGGGCACGAATGACTACTTTAAGGATATCGAAAATGGACGACGAAAGGACGACTTCGAAGAAATAAGACTTGCCGCACACTCAATCAAAGGTTCCGCCGGCAGCATCGAAGCGGCCCAGATGCAGGCCGCTGCCTACGCCGTCGAAAAAGCGGCGAAAGAGCATCAGAGTGAGCTGATCAGTGAAACCATGGAGGATATGGAGATGGAATTTGAAATCTTAAGCGAAATCCTTAAGGATGAAATTGCCGATGCGGATAGTGATTTCTGAAATTGCTGAAAAATAATAATGTGTGAACCAACAAACACCCATTAGTCAGGCCTGACCCCGTAACCGATTATCGTAAATCTACGAACCCATGGACTATCGCTGACAATCTAAATTTGATGCTTTCGCGATTTACTCTGGATTTCACCCGC
>JAOZKP010000581.1 GCA_029935295.1 bacterium
AAAATTTTTCGGCCGCGATCGGAAGCTGGTTTTTGGAAAGATGCTCCCAGCCTTGATTATTATGCCGGTAGCGGCCGCTATCACATAGCTTCTTTTTCACCTCGGCAGCATTACTATCAGGACCGCTACAAAAAAGGAGCTCTGCGACGGGTTGTCGCCCAAGAACATACCGGGCTTTTGGCAACGGATGAACGCGAAGCTCTGGAGAAAAGCTTCGCCGCCATGGAACATGCCGATGACCCCAATATTCTGACCTGCACCAGCACTCTGGAGATGGGGATTGATATTGGTGACCTTTCGAGCACAATGCTCTGTTCAATGCCACCTACCACTTCAAGTTATCTGCAGAGAATAGGCCGGGCGGGACGGGCCACCGGAACCGCACTGATTGTTTCCTTTATTAACCAACAACCCCACGATCTGTTTTTCTATGCCCGGCCTGCGGAAATGCTGAAAGGTAAGGTCGAGCCGCCCGGTTGCTGGCTTGATGCGGCAGCCGTCCTGGTTCGGCAGTATCTGGGTTTCTGTTTTGACAGCGCGACCCACGCCAAAATCTTGCCGGAACTGCCCAAGACTGGCAAACAGTTGGTTGATGATTTAAATTCTGACAATGGCTTGATCAGCAATATGATGGCATGGGTAACTAAAAATGAGACCGAGCTGACCAGTCGTTTTTTACAGCGTTTTGGTCTGGCCGTGGTTCAGCCGGGAACCCGGGAACGATTCCTGTCAGAAACCGACACCAACCTTCTGATTCAACGTATTCATAAAGCAGTCAACGACTTTGATCGTGTCCGCCGGGAACTTGTGAATGCTCAAAGCCGACTTAAGGATCAATTCAAAAAAATTGGCGAGGACGAGAAAGAGGCCCGGCGGGAAATTGAACAGGAGTTGCGGATCGTCAAAGGACGAAGCAGCAGTTTGGGCAAAACCAGTGCCCTTGAAATTCTGACTGATCATGGCTTGTTGCCCAATTATGCTTTTCCTGAACGTGGGGTCAGCTTTTATGGCGCCATCTATAATAAACATCGGGACGGCAAGCAGGAGCACAAACCGGTTGAGCTCTCCCGTTCAGCCGGATCGGCTCTGCGCGAATTGGCCCCTCACAATATCTTTTATACCCATAGTCGACAATTTGAGATCCAACAGATAGCTATTGGCAACCCCCAGCAGCCGATAATTGAATCATGGGGTATCTGCGGCCGCTGCGGGCATATGCGCCGGGTCGAAGAGCTGCAAAAACCAGGAGCTGCCCCCGACTGTCCGCAATGTGGCCATGGCGGAGACCAAGAGAGCCAGCTTGATTTGGGTCAGCAGAAACAGTTTGTTGAGTTTGTGCAGTCCCAAGCCCTCTCTTTTATGGAACATTATGAGAGTCTGTCAGGTGACCGCAATGAAGAACGTCAACGTGAAACTTATCAGGTTTTAAGCAGTTTTGACCACACGATTGAAGCCCCGGTGGGTGCGGTCGGCAACGATGCTTTGCCTTTTGGCATCAAATACCGGGCGGCAATGATCAGGCGTGATATCAATGTCGGTTATTTTGGGGATGCCGGTAGCGTGCCTTTCGGTCCTGACAGACACCCCCTCTTTTCAGGGCGCCCCGGAGTT
>JAOZKP010000582.1 GCA_029935295.1 bacterium
ATTAAGCGATGATTAGGACGTAGTGCAGGTGTTGTCCACAAATAAGCCGCTTTGTTAAGTTGTGAGAATTTGTCAAAATTGTTCGCAGAGAAAATTTATGAACAATAAAGTATGGATTGTTATTCCGGCTCGTTTTAAGTCGCAGAGGTTTCCCGGGAAGCCACTGGCCGATCTGCATGGTCAGCCGATGATTAACTGGGTGGTTAAAGCCTGCCGGAATGTATTAGTCTCTTGTGAGGTTGCGGTGGCAACCGATGATCAGCGCATAGCGGACGTGGTTGCGGCCGCCGGCTGCCGGGTCGAAATGACCTCAGATAAGCACCGGAGCGGTACCGAAAGAGTGGTTGAAGTTGCCCGGCGTAATCCTGATGTCGAATGGTTTGTGAATGTTCAGGGTGATGAACCCGGGATTGAGCCTAAGCTGATTGAACAAGTGATCAGGCGGTTGCAGGATCGGGCTGATCCTGATCTGGTGGTTTCGGCGGCAACGCCTCTTAAAAATGCCGTTGATTTTCAGTCGCCGCATGTGGTTAAAGTGGTAACTGATCTTAAGGGACGGGCACTCTATTTTTCAAGGGCGGCAATACCTTTTTTTCAGTCGGAAAAGAATATTGAGGCTGAATTCAGCGAGAGTAAACTGCCTCTGTTTCAGCATCTCGGGATTTATGGTTACAGCGGTCGGTTTTTGCGGCGCTTGAGTTCGTTGCCGGCGGGGGTGCTGGCGGCGGCCGAAAATCTCGAACAGCTGAATTGGCTTGAAAATGGTTTTTCCATTGAAATTATTGAATGCGACTCACGCTGGTCGGGAATTGACACGCCGGAAGAGTTAGAGTCTTTTGCCTCCCGTTGGACAGGACCGGGTTCAATAAATAATGGTATTTAATTAAAATTTATGAGTGACTGGATTGAAATTGATAAAGATGAGCGTCACATTAAACGGGAGCGCGAAAAGGCCCGGCAGATGCGGGGCAGCCAGCATTGGCAGCGCCTGTTGCAGAAAGGGATATGCCACTATTGCGGGCGGCAGTTTCCGGCAGCAGAGTTGACGATGGATCATATCGTCCCGTTGGCCCGCGGCGGGCGTAGTGCTAAAGGGAATGTCGTTCCCTGTTGTAAAGAGTGTAATAATCGGAAGCAGTATAAAACTCCTGTGGAGATGATTTTGGAGGGTTTGTGATGGGACAGGTTGGTAAGGAAGCGGATATTGAAGTGGCGGTGGCAACCGATAAATTTGTGGTGGCCGAAATCTACGCCCAGTTTGTTGCGGGTGAGAGTGATGCTACCGGAACCATGGTGATGCACCACGGCCGGGTTAAATCCCCGGGCAAGGTTCTGCCGGATTTTCGTATAGTCAGCCTGAATGCTTTGGTTGATAATGTCTGTGAAGGGCTGCGCAATATTGCGCTCGATGCGAGCTGGAAGTTTCTCCTGCACCGTATCTATATTCTGCACCGCTTAGGGGAAGTTGAGCGCGGCGGGGATGTACTGCTGGTGATCTGTTCCGCGGCCTCCCGCGGTGACGCCTTTAATGCTTGTTCCTGGATTGTCGATGAGATTAAAAAAGAGCAGCTCATAGCTTTGCATGAGCTGCCCTGATGAAATTTTAGT
>JAOZKP010000583.1 GCA_029935295.1 bacterium
TAAACTCTAACTTTCATAGAGCCCTGGCCTTAAGGGCCCGGATAGCTCTTCTTCGCGGAGACAACGAATTTGCGATCAAGACCTATAAGGAGAGTTTTCGGCTTGAGCGTAAGACCCGTGGCCAACGCAAAAAAATTCTTCCCGATGATTACGACAGCATCTATTTTATGTTTGCCCTGCTGAAAAGTGGTGACAACAAGCTCCATCTTGAAGCGATAAAATTTCTAAGCGAAACCGTCAAACTTAAGAAAATACGCCTGCTAAACATATTCAGCTCTCTTTTACATCTTATTCAAGAGCTCTGCGGCCAGAAAAGTGATATTTTTCTGGATCTCTATCTGCACCCACAAAAACATTTCACCAGAAGTGAACAGCTGCTTCATTTCATTATCATAAATTGGATCAAGCCCGACTTTCTCAACAACTTCACTGATTCCCTGATCAAACTGCAGCAGGAGACCGAGAATAGTGAATACGACTGGCTGAGAGCTGAAACTTCGCTGCTCCTGGCCAAACTCAATCATAAACCTGAAGAGAACAAAAAACTCGGTGAAGAGTTGCATAGTAAATGCCGAACCTGTTCTCTGGTAAACATTATCTCTCCGTTACAAGAATGGGAAAAAGTCCTGCGCTCTCTGAATACGATCACCAAAACTGCCGGCAACGGCAAAAATCAGCCAGATCAATCCACACAAAGATTGATCTGGTATTTCGACTACAACCCGGAAAACAGCGCCGCCAACCTCTACCCCCGAATCCAAAAAATGACCAAATCCGGCAACTGGAGCGGCGGCCGGGCGGCAGCTCTAAAAACTCTATACAAAACATCCGGGGAGATGAATTTTCTGACCCCGGCGGACAGAACCGCCATAAGCGCTATCAGGGAATATGATCGGGGGTATTATTACCACTCCTATGAACTTGATTTTGAAATGAGCCTGGCCCTGCCCCCCTTGATTGGCCACCCGTTGATTTTTCTCAACAGTAACCCGGACGTACAAATTGAGCTGGTTTCCGGTAAAATCGAACTCAGCATTGAGAAGCAAGCTGACAATAAAATTGCTTTTCACCTTGACCCCTGTCCCGCCAATTCAGAAAACAAGTTACTGGTGATCGCGGAGACCCCGACCCGTTACCAAATAATAAAAATCACCCCGCAAATTGAACGCATCTGCAAGATCATCGGCTCCGGTGTAACCCTCCCACCTGAAGCAGAAACCCGGATTCGGGATACTGCAGTTTCACTCTCAGGCTTAATTACAGTGCAATCAGATATTATCAGCAACCAGGATATTAAGAAGATAACCGCAGACCCGCGACCGCACCTCCATCTCCTCCCTTTTCAGGATGGATTGAGAGTAAGTTTCCGGGTTATGCCTTTCGGCCAATCCGGCAGCAGTTTCAAGCCGGGGGTTGGCGGCCGCTCGGTTATAGCGGAGATTGATCAGGAAAAAATTCAAGCCCGCCGCGATCTTGAGCAGGAGCGGCAACTGGTGACAAAAATTGTTGAATCATGTCCGAACCTGAGCCGGCAATTACAGGGAGAAAATGAACATGAGCGGACCATTCCCGAACCCCGGGAAGCGCTGGAACTTCTGCTTGAACTT
>JAOZKP010000584.1 GCA_029935295.1 bacterium
GTAGTCGGTCTGGCGGATTACGCCTCTGATCCGTTCAGAAAGATAGGCTGCGTTAATGTTGTTGCCTTCACCGGCAATGGTTAGAGCTCGTTCAATTTCATGTTCCAGTTCGCGAACGTTACCGGGCCACTCATACTGTAGCAAAATTTCTACGACGTCAGGGGCCATACGCACATCTGGCCAGTTGAATTTTTCCGTATATTTTTTCAGGAAAAAAGCCGCCAAGAGAGCAATATCCTCTCGTCTCTCCCGTAAAGGAGGAAGTACGATAGGAAATGCCTGAATCCGGTAGAATAGGTCTTTTCTGAAGTTGCCTTTCTCAACCTCATTGCGGAGATCCCGGTTTGACGCCGCAATCAGGCGGAATTTAATTCGGAAGGATTTGCTGCCGCCGACCGGCCGCACAGACCCTTCTTGGATAACCCGCAGAAGTTTGCTCTGCATCGCCAACGGCATATCCGCAATCTCATCAAGAAATATAGTTCCCTCTTGCGCCTGTTCAAAGAGTCCTTTCTTATCGCTGACAGCGCCTGTGAAAGAGCCTTTTACGTGGCCGAAAAGTTCACTCTCCAAAAGGCTTTCAGAGAGTGCGGCGCAATTTTCGGCGATAAACGGTTTATCTTTCAGCGGCCCGTTGTAGTGGATTGCTTTGGCAATCAGCTCCTTGCCCGTTCCGGTCTCACCCTGAATCAGAACAGTTGTTGTCGTGACGATGACCTTGTTCAGCAGGTAAAATATTCTCTGCATGGCCTCACTTGAAGCAATAATGCCCTGTTTATTAAAGCGGTCGTGCAGTTCAGCTTTCAAGCGGGTGTTTTCTGATTTCAGGGTTTCGGCATGGAGTTTTAACTCGCCATACAGGCGGGCGTTCTCAATAGATATGGCTATGGTGCTTGATAGTATCTCAAGCAGTAACTGAGATTTTTCCGTGAAGTGGCCGGTCTGACTGTTGATGGCATAAAGCACCCCCAGAAACTTTTTCCGGGTTTTCAGGGGGACGCATATCATGGAATGGGTATCCAGATTTTTTTGAATGTCAAGCTTGTTGCAGAAACGTTTGTCCCGGGAAACATCCTCAATCCGGACTGAATTATTATGCTTGAAAACCCAACCGGCTACGCCGTAGGTTTCGGGAAAGTGCCATTTGTCGGGATCCTGTTGCTTGAGGTTTTTACTGTTTTGCTGTTCCACGGTACGAATGAAGTAAAATTTATGTTGTTCCGGATCATGCAGGGCGATCGATGCCCCTTCTATGTTGAAAACCTCTTTTATCTTTGCCAGTACATTATTGAGCATTTCGTCGAGGTCGTTGGCAGCGTAAATAGAGGTTGCCACGTCATGAAGCATGTCAATGTCACGGGTTTTCAGAGATATTTTAAGGTTGGTTTCAGTCATGATTCGGTGGGTGATTCCTCCATTTTTTTCGAGGGCTTTCAAAGAGGTGAGAATTTCTACGTAACTGCAACAGATAAAATGAGAACTTTATTAAATCTTTATTACGTATTGTCAACAATTAAGCAACAACTTTTTCAAGTGAAAATGAGTGCAAAAGTTCCGTGCTGTTCATGATTTGGAATAGCGGGTAGAGCGGGTTGCGGCGGTAGG
>JAOZKP010000585.1 GCA_029935295.1 bacterium
CACTAAGCACTACAAAACAGTAAAAGAGATTGAACTTTCAAAATTTAAGCAGTAGTCAAATGCGGGGTCCAGATGCGAGGGGGGAATGTCTGGTTGACTCTTGCTCGAGAGTGTGATTAATGCTAGCGCAATGTCAATTCATGATCCACAAATTACGAATATATAAAAATTAAGCAGGGGGAACTCCATGGGTGGTATGTTTGGGCTGGTTTCAAAGGAAGATTGTGTCGCCGAACTGTTTTACGGGACCGATTATCACTCTCATTTGGGCACTAAGCGTGGCGGTATGGGGGTTTGCAACTCGCATGGTATTCAACGTTCGATTCATAATCTTGAAAACAACTACTTTCGTACCAAATTTGAGTCTGAACTGAGCTCTTTTGAAGGTAAGAAGGGGATTGGGGTGATCAGTGATACCGATCCGCAACCGTTGATCATCGGTTCTCACATGGGCAACTTTGGTATAGTTATGGTCGGCAAGATCAATAACCTCGACGAATTGGTTGAAAAAGCTTTCTCCGATCACCACTATTTTTCCGATACGACTAACGGGGTCATGAATCCCACCGAAGTCGTAGCCAAGTTAATCTGCGATGAAGAGAATTTTGTTGAAGGTATCCGCAATGTGCAGAACTCGATTAAAGGATCGTGCTCTTTACTGCTGCTGACCGATGAAGGCATTTATGCGGGCCGGGACAAGCTGGGCCGGACACCGTTGGTCCTCGGACGTCGGGAGAACGCGATTGCCGTAAGTTCGGAATCCTGTGCCTTCAGCAATCTAGGTTTTGAGACCGACCATTTTATCGGACCCGGAGAGGTCGTTTTTATAACCGCCGATGGCTGGCAACAAAAGGTGCCGCCAGGTGATAAGATGCAGGTGTGCGCTTTCCTCTGGGTCTATTTCGGCTATCCCGCTTCGGACTATGAAGGTATCAATGTCGAGCATGTCAGGAATAAGTGTGGTGTCTGTCTGGCTCGAAATGACGATGTCGTCAGTGACTGCGTGGGCGCTATCCCCGATTCAGGGATCGGTCATGCGATCGGCTATGCTGACGCCAAAAAGGTTCCCTATCGGCGGCCATTTGTCAAATATACGCCGACCTGGCCGCGCAGCTTTATGCCTGGGGATCAATCCCTGCGCGTTCTGGTGGCCAGGATGAAGCTTATTCCCGTACATAAGCTTATTGAAGGGCAGCGCCTGCTCTTTTGTGATGATTCAATCGTGCGCGGAACCCAGCTCAAAGAGAATGTCAGGATTCTTTTTGACTGCGGGGCTCAGGAGGTTCACATGCGGCTCGCCTGTCCGACCCTGATATTTCCCTGTGAGTATCTCAATTTTTCTACTTCGAGGTCGACTCTTGACCTGGTCAGTCGTAGTGTCATACAGGAGTTGGAAGGTGTTGATGACAAATATCTGGATGAGTATGCGACGGCTGGATCAGAAAAAAATCTGGCGATGATTGAGATAATCCGGCAGCGCCTGCAACTGACTTCTCTGCGCTATCAACGTCTTGAGGATCTGGTTGAGGCTATTGGCCTGCCCAAAGAGCAACTCTGCACGCACTGTTTTGATGGTTCAAGTTATGGTTGACTGTAATTGAAA
>JAOZKP010000025.1:0-10551 GCA_029935295.1 bacterium
CTCTGGTTCAGGTAGATAATGATCCGCTCACCGGAAACCCGGTTTTCGCCCTGCCACATAACCGGATTTCCGGTTAAAGTTATTTTGCGTTCCGCCTGAATCAGCTCCGCCTTTTCACAGGTAACAAATTTATCCGCCTGGTTGAGTTTAACGTTGCCGACCGCAATCGCTTTGATGAGTTTCTGATTCTCCATATCGAAATAGTTAATCACCCGATCGGCGTAGAGAACCATATCTTTCTGCTTCGCCACAACCTTGCCGCCAAACGTAATTGTCCCTTTCTGCCGATCAGCTTCGGTCCAATCGGAAACAATCTCCAAAGGGTCGTCCGCTTTCCCTAGTTTAGCTTGCGAACGGGGTTTCGGCGAAGCGACAGAACTGCTCTCTTCAGCCACCGCACCAGCACCCTCAAGCACCGGTTTGCTGGATTCTGCAACAGTGGCATTGGATGATTCTTTAACCGGTGTTTTTCGGTTTTTCTCAGGCTTACTTTCCACCTTCGCATTCGGTCGATAGAGTGAAGTAAAAGTAACTTCTTTAGCCTGCGGCGGTTTCGCCGGATTCTGCTGTCCGCTTAACATACTAAAGAGCTGGGGCGAATAGTTTTCCGGAACAAATGAGGTAGTCAGATAACTATCACCGATATCGTAGTCCTTTACCCAGAAATAATCCCGCACCATAAACATCAACGGCAGCCCAGGACCCTCATCCTTATCCAACCAGGGCCGGGCTTTGGCGACATAGGGACTTTCAGGAAAGGCCTTGGTCAATATCAAAAGAATCCGGTGCCCATCTTTAATATTACCCCGATTAAGATGCGCGAGGCCAAGATAATAGAGCACCTTATCATCGATAAATCCGGAATAGTTCGCCAGCAGGTACTCAAAACGACCCACCGCCGAATGAAATTTACCCTGCTTATAGTAATAGAAGCCGACATAGAACTCGCGCTTGGCAAATCGGCGCTTGCAGTCATTAATCCGCTGTATAATTTTGGCCGTATAGGGCGGGTTGTCAGGGTAACGAGCCAGCGCTTCCTGAAAAGTTTCCAACGCCTGCCGCAGAGCTTCAAGATCTAAGTCAATCGTCTCCAAAGTGACATAAAAAGTCATCCCGACCTGGTAAAATGCGTAAGGCGCTTTGGGATGATCCGGGTTAAAGTTGATAAAATCGTTGTAGGCTCGCGCCGCCTCTTCCAACTCTTCACGGCTGTAGGCAATATCAGCCGTCCGCAAAAGTGCGAGTTTGGCATATTCTGTATCGGGAAATTCATTCTGCAGAGCCTGAAAGAGGTCAATTGCCCGTCCGTAGCTCTCACTCTGATAAGCTTTTTCAGCCTTCTGATAAAGGGTTTCCTGATTACTGACAACGATATTTGAGGCACAGGCCGCAGTAAACAACAAAAGCATAAACGACATATAAATAAAAAAGCACTGCCGGACAGAGCTTTTTTTACAGACCTGATACATTATATTGGATATTCCTTGATTAAATAAAACTGTTAGATTAGAAACGATGACAACCTGAACCTTTTAAATATTACAGATAGATGAGTATGTCAACGTCAAAACTAATTGATCCTGATTCAGTCTACGCTCTGGTCGCCAACAATAAAGGTGAAATCTTAGATCATCCCTCCTGGAATATGCTGGGAGCGGCGGGCCTGGACAGTCGCCGGCCGGAAGCCCGGGAGCTTATCCCGCTGCCGGCAGCGAGCCGGCTTTTCTTTCTGCCGGACTGCCCGGCCTTAGGCTGGGACCCGGAAACCCGTAAAAACCGACCCATCAATAAGCTTGGCGGGGCCGGAAATTCTCAGCTTAAAGGCGTTGCCGCCTTTCTCCCGCCGGCATACAGCCGGTTTCTGCTGCCAGCGGTTTCCTACAACAAAAAAGAGTACACTTTACCGCTTTGGGCTTACGCCGCTGTCGGCTGGTCTGATGAAATCGGCTATGTCACCTGCGCCTGCCGCATAGATGAAAACCGCCAGTGGGAAGCTGAATTTTTTGATGACATTGAAGTGGTTGCCGGGGTTGATGAACAGCTTGCCCTCTATCCGGATAACCGACTGATCGATCACATGAGCCGCTGCGCGGTTGATTACCACTGCTTTGCGGCGAAGAATTTCTTTCTCGGACGCTGGGAATGCCCGCTGCCGGTCTCACCCACCTGCAATGCCAACTGTATCGGCTGCCTCTCTTTTCAGGAAGAGGAAGCCGTCAAAAAAGGTGAAAGCTGCCCGGCATCACATGACCGGATTAATTTTGTCCCGACCGTCGAGGAACTGCTTGAAGTAGCCCTGCCCCATATTGAAGTTGCGGAAAACCCGGTTTTAAGCTTCGGCCAGGGCTGCGAAGGTGACCCGATTTTACAGGCTGACCGGATCTGTGAATTTGCCCGGGCCGTGCGCCAGATCACGACTCATGGAACCCTGAATGTCAACACTAACGCCAGTTTGCCGGATAAGGTTTCGGCGATGGCCAAAGCGGGTATGGATTCGATCAGGGTAAGTCTCAACTCCGCCCGGGAGATCACCTATCTCCCCTACTACCGCCCCCGGGTTTACAGCTTCACAGATGTTCTGAAATCACTTGAACGGGCAAAAGAAGGCGGCCTTCACCTGGCGTTAAATCTTCTGGTAATGCCAGGGGTCACAGATTCCGAAGCGGAGGTTGATGCCCTTTTGAAGATGGTCGCAAGGTATAAAATCGACCAGATCCAGATGCGCAATCTCTGCATCGATCCCCGGCAATACTTCGACCTGTTCCCACACAAGTTTCCAAAGCCGATCGGCATAATCAACCTGATCGACCGCCTGCACCAGGAGTTCCCGGAATTGAAACTCGGCTATTTTAATCGTTTTCTGGGATAGATTACGGTGATCAAACTGCCGAAAAAGGAAAAATAGATGAAATTTATCGGAGCCCATGTCAGTGCCGCCGGCGGCGTTGCCAAAACCCCGGCCCGGGCCCATGCCATCGGTGCCAAAGCTTTTGCCCTGTTTACCAAAAATCAACGCCAATGGCAGGCAAAAGATTTAACCGAAAAAGAGATTGAAAGTTTCAAAGAAAACCTGGCTGAGTACGACTTTAAACCTGAACATATTCTGCCGCACGACAGCTACCTCATTAATCTCGCCCACCCCGAAGCCGACAAGCGGCAAAAATCACTTGATGCCTTCATTGACGAGTGCCGCCGCTGCGAACAACTCGGCCTGACCAAACTCAATTTCCACCCCGGCAGCACCTTAAAAAAAATCAGTGAAGATGAAGGCTTAAGTCTGGTTGCCCAGTCATTAAACAGCGCTATCAAAGAGACTGAATCAGTAATCATGGTGATCGAAAACACCGCCGGCCAAGGCACTAATCTCGGTTACCGGTTCGAACACCTAAAAGCTATTATCGATCAAATCGAAGATAAATCCCGGATCGGCGTCTGCCTCGACACCTGCCACACCTTCGCTGCCGGCTACGACCTGCGCACTCCCGAAACCTACACCGAAACCATGCAAAAGTTTGATGACATCGTCGGTTTCTCCTTTCTCCAGGGAGCCCACTTGAACGATGCCAAAAGCACATTCGCCAGCCGGGTTGACCGCCATCACAGCCTCGGCCAGGGGAATCTCGACATCAACCCTTTCCGCTGCATCATGCAAGACCCCCACTTCGACAATATCCCGTTAATCCTGGAAACTATTGATGACAGTATCTGGGAAAAAGAGATTAGCCTGCTCTACTCAATGGTTGAGGATTAAAAAGAAGAATAGATGTAAATGCAAAAACCAACGGCCATTTCGAAATTTAACGAAATGGCCGTTGGTTTTTGCAATAAAGAAAGCTGCAAACAGAAAAACTATTTGTAAATCAAAAAAACTCCTACCACTCTATAACAGCTGCCGCCCAGGTCAGACCACCACCAAAAACGGTCATCAGAACGAGATCTCCAGGTTCCAGAAAATCGCTGTTTGCCGCCTCATTCAGGGCCACCGGAATTGTTCCTGCAGATGTATTTCCATAGCGATCTATATTAACAAAAACTTCATCCATCGGTTTTTTAAACTGCTTAGCCAACATTTCGATAATCCGCATATTAGCCTGGTGGGGAATGATTTTTGTAACCTGATCCACAGTTTTCCCGGCACTTGCCAAAGCTCTATTTGAGACTTCTACCATATTCTTAATTGCGTGCTTGAAAATTTCCCGCCCCCTCATTTTGATATAATTGTTATCTATATCAAAGTCTTTGGTTACCGGAGTTTTGGAGCCAGTACCTTCTATATATAGCAAATCACCCAGGTTGCCGTTAGAGCCGGTTTCAACCGCCAGTAGACGATGACCCGTCTCACGGGCACCGACAACTGCCGCTCCGACTGCATCACCAAACAAGACTGCAGTCGTCCGATCATCCCAATCAAGATGATGACTGACAATTTCGCCGCCGATTACGAGAATATTCAAACTGGGGTCACACTTAAGATATTTATCAGCAATTGAAAGTCCATAAATAAAGCCAGAGCAGGCAGCACAAATATCCATTGCCGTTGCCTTATCCGCTCCCAGCAATGCTTGCACCGTACAGGCCCCGGAGGGCATCAATTGATCTGGAGTCATTGTCCCCGCCAGAATCATATCAAGATCTGCCGCCACAAGCCCGGATCTAGCTAATGCCTGCTGGGCAGCCGGCACCGCAAAATCAGAAAACTTCTCACCCGGAAGTGCGATATGCCGTGATTTGATGCCGGTCCGCTGCACAATCCACTCATCATTGGTATCCATTATTTTTTCCAGATCATGATTGGTAACCACATTATCTGGGGCCGCTGACCCTGTTCCTAGAATTACATTATACATCTCTCTATGTCCTCGTAATCAATTGATAAACTCATGTAAAACAAATTGGAATAACCCGCATCTCAAAGAGCGGGACAATACAATCCCGCCATCAGAATTCAGGCTACTATCATTCAATCAATAAAAGTACAACTTTTTTTACAAAGACATATGTGTAAACATCTATCTTCTCTTCTCTACTCCGTAAAACTGCACTCAACGAACATCTGCCATACTAACGCAGGCATTGCCATTGAGTAAGTATTATTGTTGAAATGTTTTGTTTTTCATGCCAGCAAACAGCCGGCACAACACTAATATTTTACCAATAAACTATCAACAAAAACGTACCTGAATTTTTATTTAGATTTTTAAGTTGACATTTATTTTTGAGTCGTTTATAAAGCGCTCTCGAAATTGATTGGTGTGCGGGAATAACTCAGTGGTAGAGTGCGACCTTGCCAAGGTCGAAGTCGCGGGTTCAAATCCCGTTTCCCGCTCCATATCCTTTAATTTTGACGGAAATCAGCAACATTGCTGATTTTTTTTGGCGCCATCGCCAAGTGGTAAGGCAGAGGTCTGCAAAACCTCCATCTCCGGTTCAAATCCGGATGGCGCCTCCAATTTTTTCTCTACAGCGGTTCCCGAAAAAAACGCCCGGATGGCGGAATAGGTAGACGCAAGGGACTTAAAATCCCTCGAGATAATATCTCGTGCCGGTTCGATTCCGGCTCCGGGCACCACTGAATACTAAATAATGCAAAAGGGTTGTCGGCGAAAGCTGACAACCCTTTTTTTTGTTTTGGCTCAAAAACAACTTTTATCTTCCTCGTTTCCCCGGAGGTTTTCCCCGCCTGATAGTAACTTTTCCGACGCCGCCGGTTTTTAAGTTCCAGTGCTGCAACGATGGAGTACAGTTGCCCTCGATCTTTAACGATGCGGTATTTGGTGAGATCGTACCCTCGTTAAGAGCTTTGACTATAATAGTGGCAATTTCGCCTTTTTTAAGTTTTAGATTGTAATGGACACAGCCTCCACCCCTCGGTTCTTTGGGCCCGCCGCAAGCATTGAGATTGACGGATTTCTCCCAGTTTTTGCCGATTCTAATGAGTACGACATCACCATCCTGAGTCGCATGATCCCAAAATTTGAGATTGATAATCGGACTATCGCAATAGACATCGCGCAGGCCGGAATCGTTAGGATCTTTTTTCTTCTGGATGGTAAAGTGTACTACTTTGGTGTCTTCCAGTTTCCCTTCCGGGCCAAAGAGTTTCAACCGGGCGCTGTAGTGTGATGGCCTGAGCCCGTTGGTATCAAGCTTCAATGATTGATCAATTGAGACTCCCCCTTTAAGCTCAAAAGAGATGCTCGGGTTTTGCCCGCGAAACCGGGCGCTCAAAGTGCGCAAGCCGTCTTTATCTTGACCGGCTTTGACTTGGGCCCAAAGATTTACTCCACTCTCCGTATCTATAGCCTCTCCCTGATTGTTGGCAGCCAGGGCCGCAGCCCTGACGATCTGATCTTTGTCTTCTTTAAGTTTGAAGGTTCTACTGCCGAACGTTGACAGTAGTGGATCAATACTGGTCAGCGTGGCCTTGATCGTTACGTTGCCAGCTTTAACCAGACTCGTATCGAGAACCACTGGGGCTTGAGATTTTGAAGGGTGATTAAATCGTTTGCATTCAGGAACTCTTACTGTAGAGCGAAAGAATTCGGCGCCATTGGCGCTGTATGCAATTTCACGATTATTACCCAGTTCTCCAGCAATGGCCCAACTGCTGGAGATCTCAATCTTATCACCCTTTTGGGCTTGTAACGGGGTTCTGAGCGAGGAAAATTTATCGTTGTCCTGCCACTCAAAATCCAATTCGGACTGATCTTCCTGCGCGGGCTCCATGTTGTCGGAAACTGTCAAATAAAGGGTGTCATGTTTAATCCGCTTATTTTTAGGCAGTGGTTCGAAGGTTTTGCTGACTGGATAGCTGGTGTGATTTTTAACCGAAATGACCTGAAGACCGTATAGGCGGTTTCCCTGGTCTGACTCAAGCATCCAGTTCAGGGAGAGTTGGGGGGATTCGATTTCACCGACGGTAATCATCGCTGTGCCGACCATACCCTTACACATCACCGGTTTTTTTGCATCACCGATACCGGATACCGATAATTGTTGAATAGCGATAGCTGGGGTCTTCTTTTTGTCGGTCAGGATGATTTCCATGGTGGCCCGACCAGATTTTCTGGGGATAACGATAGAGCCGCTACCTTGATATTGAGGTTGAACAGGTGGGGCCTGGGCATGAATAGTCAAAATCTGATCAAGACGGACAGGGGCATTGACAAGAACGAACTCCTTGCTGTCGGCAACCACTTCATATTTATTCAGGGGCGGATTGAACTTTTCGATTTCCACACTTGTCAGTTTTACCCGGCTCGGTTTGGGTTGGTCTTGGGGGGCGTCGATTTTGTTTTTGAGAAAGACGGAGAAGGGATAGTAGACTTCTAGTTTGATCGTCAGCGGGGTGGTGATTTTCAGCTCACCCGCCATAAAATCTTTGTCGCTGATTGTATACTCCGTCTCACCTTCTACTGGAGAACCGTAATCCATGGCCAGGCTGGCCTTGATTTTGACGGTTTCCCGGCGTTTTGTAAAGGTCCATGAACCGGTGAAACATTCTCCATCCCAAGTTGCCGGCTGGTCGCCAATCATCACCTTGAGTTTATCTTCGGGCAACTTTCGGTTGCGCCAGTCGGTGATTTTGACCTGAATGGGATCGACTTTGACTTCAAGGCGTTCAAGCTCAAGGTTACCCATGTCAAACTCTTGAGCAAAGATCGGTTTGCTGAAACCATCTATGGCCACTCCGCCCAACGGACGGAAAACCCGGCCTTTGTCGCCTTCCCAGATGAGAGCTTTGATTTTAAACGTATCGAGCTGTTTCCAGAGTTTCCGGTTTTTGAAACTGAAATTACCATCACTGCCAACCGAAGTCTCATAGCCGAGGTTGGATGTGACCAGGCCGCCGGTAATATTTAAGGGTGGTTTGAGATTGGGTGGGGCAATGAAGCGGCCATTGACGGTCAGTCTTTTGACATTGAAAAGAGGCAGCCGGATGAGAAGGTCTGTGGGGTTTTCCGGTTTGAAAATTACTTCCGGGCTGACCGCTTTGACTTTTGGCGGAATTATCCGTTCACCTTCAGCTCTAAATTTGATCTCTTTGGGATTGTTACTCGGGAATGTTGCCGAAGTTTTCCATAGGGATAAAGGCTCTTTAGATTGAGCTGCCTGCGCAGCGTCACAAAAGAGTTTTAGTCGGGCTTTTGTCTTATCACCACTGGCCTCGGTAACTTTTACTGTAACCTGTTCTCTGTATGGAACGAACATTTCAAATTGGGGTGAGTCGGAAATTAGGAGGAGTTCCGGCTCTATAATTCCCTCACCTGGTGTTTTACTTTTTTTGTCTCTTACTGTTATTGTTAATCTTTCTCTGCCTGTTGTGTAAGTTCTAGAACCCCATTTAGAGATAATTTGGAAATCTCCATACATGTAATTTCGGATATCCTGCTCTTCAACCATTGTTTTGAGATCGTCTGGATAAATAGAGATTTTTTTAACATTTTCATTGATACTCAGTAATTGATTACGCCCGGCGGGTACTTTTATGTGGTTTATCTCTGCGCTTCCCCACTGTTTGCATTGGGGTGCTTGAGGTTGGGGCGCAGGATTGTCAGGATCAATTGTGGGGCTGAAATTATTTCCAGGGCTAACATTGCTGGCTGGCTGGCAGGTTTTGACAAAGAGATCCATATCCGAAGCTTTCTGATCTTCGGGCCAGTCTCCCCAGATTTTGATTTGACCTTTGATGGTTGCCTCAGAGACGTGCAGGGAGAATTTTTTCTGTCCCAGGGTTAAGTTGTTTTTTCCCACAAGCGTAAACTCGAGAAAAAAATGTCCTTTTTCCATAAATGGAAACAACCAGTTAGCGGGGTTGCTTAAAGGCTTGCCTGGTTTGTTTTTGGAGGGTTTGTTAGAGATTTCATCAACAAAAACATCGCGGCCCTTTTGGTCATAGATGCGCCAGCGAAATTTCTGCACATGGGCTTTAATTGTGTCGTTAAGGGCTTTTTCCTGGGAGGCTGACAGTGGCCCAAAAAGGTTTGCAGTGTCAGATGGTTTGGTAGAGCCTATACTGTTGTCGGCCTGCGTTGCAGCGTTTTTACTTGTATTTCCAACGTTCGACGGTTGATTATTTGCTTTCGGGTCTATTTGAGGGTCGCCGGGGCTCGGTTTTACATTGGGTTCTTTCTTCTGTCTGATGGTCGCCGTGGCCATCATGTAAGTGAGAACTTTCATTTCACCTTGAGACGGAAGGCGTTTAACCTCAAGTTTAACAATAAACATGTCGGTCATGCCGACAATCAGTTTTTCGTATTCATCCTCCATCTTTTTTTGTACTTCTTTTATCCACTGTCTGACATGATTCTTGGCGCTTGTGGAAAAAGCAGTAATGCTAGTTGAGCTGCCTGGAGAACCGGTGACTGGAACCGGATCAATCATCAAGTTATCAGAAGTGTTGGTGGCCGGAACCGAATTAAACTGGTTGTCGGGCGTGCCGGCGGAGGAGGCTTGAGCTGCCGGAGTTACCTGTATCTTCAGAGGTTTTCCAGCGTCGGAAACGGAATAAACCAAATCTTCAGGGATTTCAAGGGTTTCATTATTTAAGTGTAAACGTCCTTCAACATTGTTATGAAAGCTCTTTTTACTGACGAAATCAGTCACATTTTTAATGTTTTCCAGTTTGTTGATCTGAAATCTTAAACGTAACAATCGTGGCCAATAAGGATGGGCTCGAGCAGCGTCCTCTTCCTTGCCGTTGCTATAGCTTATATTCCCCCAGCTTCGCAGGAGATCTTCAACTAAGGATACTCCTTTTTTATCTCGGCAATCCCGCAGATATTGAGCCACATCAGTTTCGGTTTTTACCAGAGCTTTTTTGTATTCATCCTGCCATTTTTCGGTTGTGGTTTTATCCTCGGCTAGCCCCTTGATTGTGGACAAGTACAAATGATATTTGGGTTGAATGGAATAGCTGTTACCCTGAGCCACATAAGCGTTGGTCTGGCTCATGGTCTTCGTAATACCGTCATAAGTTGTTTCATATTTAAACAACCGGTCGCAGAGTTTTTCCATTATCTTCTTGGCTTCATCTTTTACATCTTGTTCGGTTAATTGGTGTTTAATTGGGCGCCGCCCACGGCGTTCACCTACCCAAATTGTAATGGTGAGACTTTCTCTGCCTTCTTCAGGTTGGTTAAGCCACTCTACATATTTGATCAATTCCTTTAAGTCGGTTTTGTTGGTTTTTAAGAAGTTATTCGCGATAGGATATTCGGGGCCGGGATCGAGATTTAGTAACGTACCTTTAGTAACGGCCTCTTTTTTAGCGCTATTGTCAAGAGTTGCGTTGTTGTTGTTGGAGGAGGAGGGGGAGGAGGGATTTTGCTTCTTATGCCGTCCGATATAATCTGGCTTGGCGGCATCGGCAATCACATCCCAGACTTTGTCATCAATCAGTATAGCGCGCCGGAGTAAATCCAGGTAATCTTCATAATAGGTTAGGGGGTCATCCGACTGCTTGTCTTTATAGGCTTTTCGGGAAGCCTTTTCGATAATGGCATCAAGCACCGGCCCTTCCAGCAGAATCTGGCGTTTACACCAGTAATC